>NZ_JAYFEQ010000474.1:0-7766 GCF_055795085.1 Phormidium sp. CCY1219
TTAGGCTGGTCAGGTGGTTAGAAGTACAAGCCCCTGGCTTTAGACATGGGGTTGGTTTCTACGGAGTCCCTGACTGGCCTCTTAATTTTTATTGGTAAAACTTCACCTCGCTGTTTGACCGGAATGGATAAGCGAATTTACCCAGGGGTCAACCGCGAAGCCGTTATTTTTCTACTTTAGACAATATTTTGCCCTGACGACAAGAAATATTGGCTTTTTGTTAGTTAATTGCATTTTACCTCTTGCGGCCTTCTGGGTAAAGCCGCGATCGCCCTGGATTGTCTCCTGCTTGCCCTCCCTTGGCATCGGCGAGATGGGTTATGCTGAAAATCTCCAGATGCGCGATCGCATCGCCGATCTAGCCTCCCCCAAACAGCTATCCCCTCCTGCATTCATTCCCTCCCTTTTTTGTAAATTTTTGTAACAACTGGCAGTTGCGGATAGAATCTCGGCGATCGGACTTTTTTCTCGTTCTAATTCTCACCCTAATTCTGGGATTGGCGCTTCCTTGGGTTCCTTTGATCTCAGGTATTTAGACGTTATAGAGTCATTGACGCTACTCTGACACTTTTTTCACTTTTTAATTGTTATTTTGTTTGACATACAACGATTGCATTGCGACTCAAATATTTCGTTAGTTTTGTCAAAAAAACGATATTTTATGTTTAGTAGAATATCGTTTTTGGTAAAATTAAATTGCAAAAAGTCGTGAATATAAACCGGAGGGTTAGTGTTTGCAGGGAAAAGAACAGAGAGGGACAATAATTGAGCGAGAGGCTGAGGTTTATAGGGGGGGGAGATAAGGGGTGGCCACAAGAGAACTGAAGGAATGCGAGGAATCTTCGGAAAAACGGGAAACTTTTTGCTACAGTAATCTCAATCTGAGCGCATCCGGTTTTGGCGGGAGTGACGCTTCAGGGAGTCAAAGGTTATCTGCTATGGGTTGGAGCCGATGTTGAGATGCCGAAAGCAACGCTAAAAAAATTATTAAGATTGCGGAAGCAACTGCTAAAAGACGCCGAACTGGAACTGAATTATGTAGTGTTGGTGATTAGTTCTTGTGCGATCGCCACAATGGGACTGCTCAACAATAGTCCGGCGGTAATTATTGGAGCCATGATTGTCGCCCCTCTGATGCAGCCGTTGCGCGGCGTTGCCTTTGGCGCATTAGAAGCAGACCTCCAGTTATTTCGCAAAAGTTTATGGACGGGATTGGTAGGCACTGGCGTGGCGATATTTTTATCCTGGGCGATCGGGAGATTTGTGAACTTGCCGCCGTCAGAATTCTCCTCAGAAATGCTCTCGCGCACCCAACCCAACCTAGTGGATCTCGGAGTAGCGATCGCCGCCGGGGCAGTGAGTGGGTTTGCCAAAATTCGGCCTCGAATCAGCGACGCCCTAGCGGGAACTGCCATTGCGGTTGCCTTAATGCCGCCCTTGTGCGTGGTGGGTATTAGCCTATCCCAAGGATTTTTTGCTGCCAGTTGGGGAGCATTTTTATTGTACTGCACCAACTTTCTCGGGATTATCCTCGCCTGTATGCTGGTATTTGTCTGGGGCGGTTATTATATCGAGACCGAAAAAATCGGGCGGGCATTGGGGTGGACATTTGCCTTAGTTGGGGCGATCGTGATTCCCCTGTTTTGGAGTTTTTGGACCTTGCTCGCCGAAGCGAATATCCGCGCCACCCTCAAAGAAGTCCTACAGCGAGAAACGATTACCGTAGGTCAGCAAGTCAGTTTACTGCGGGCGATCGAAATTGACTGGAACCAAAATCCACCCGAAGTACAGCTCAGCGTCAACGCCAAAGAACCGATCACCCCCAAACAAGTCAGGGAAGTGGAAGAATTCCTGTACGACCGAATGCAACGACGGTTCACCTTAGTGTTTCAAGAAAGTCAAGTGCGCGAAGTCCGAGGGCAACCCCCACAAACCGAAGCGCCGGAAACAGAAAACCCAGGGGAAAAAATGCCCCCCCAGTCCCAAGGGGGCAGTTCAAAAGACATTAGCAACGAAAAAGCCAAGCGAATGCGGCCATTGCGCGCCACCGTGGTGGAAAAACTGCAATGGTCAACCCTGAAAGATTCGAGAGTAGGGCCAGGTAGGGAGAAAAAATCTTACCGCAAAACAGAACCGGGCGCAAAATAATTTTGTAAAATTCGTGACGAGAACGCGAATCATGGAGTAAGGTAGATAAGGCAAGCAAATTGAACATTGAATCGAGGATACAGTTAGAATGACTGCCACGACTACCCCGGTAAAACACGAAGTCAAAGATATTTCTCTAGCGCCCCTAGGGAAACAGCGGATTGATTGGGCGGGACGGGAGATGCCCGTGCTGCACCTGATCCGCGATCGCTTTGCAAAGGAAAAACCCTTCGCCGGGATCCGCATCACTGCTTGCTGCCACGTCACCACCGAAACCGCTCATCTGGCGATTACCCTGAAAGCGGGTGGTGCTGATGCCGTGCTGATTGCCAGCAACCCCCTAAGCACCCAGGATGATGTTGCAGCAAGCTTGGTGGCAGATCATGGGATTCCTGTCTTTGCCATCAAAGGGGAAGACAACGAAACCTATCATCGTCACGTAGAAATCGCCCTGGATCACAAACCCAACATTATTATTGATGACGGGAGCGACGTGACGGCAGGTCTGGTGCAACATCGCAAGGATCAACTGTCGGATATCATCGGCACCACGGAAGAAACCACCACCGGGATCGTTCGTCTGGCGGCAATGTTCAAAGATGGCGTTCTCTCCTTCCCGGCGATGAACGTCAACGACGCTGAAACCAAGCACTTCTTTGATAACCGCTACGGCACCGGTCAATCCACCCTAGATGGAATTATCCGCGCCACCAATGTCCTGCTGGCCGGTAAAACTGTGGTAGTGGCCGGTTATGGATGGTGCGGTAAAGGTACCGCCTTGCGCGCGCGCGGTTTGGGTGCCAATGTCATCGTCACGGAAATCAACCCAGTGCGGGCCTTGGAAGCGACGATGGATGGCTTCCGCGTCATGCCGATGGAGGAAGCAGTGCGTTACGGCGATTTGTACGTGACGGTCACCGGTAACAAGCACGTGATTCGTCGCGAGCACTTCGAGAACATGAAAGATGGTGCCATTGTTTGCAACTCCGGTCACTTCGATATCGAAATCGACCTGAAGGGCCTGGGTGAAATGGCGTCTGAAAAACGCACGGTGCGTCCGTTCACCGAGCAATACAAGCTGCAATCTGGCAAGTCGGTGATCGTGTTGGGTGAAGGTCGTCTGATTAACTTGGCGGCAGCAGAAGGACACCCCAGCGCGGTGATGGATATGAGCTTTGCCAACCAAGCGTTGGCTTGCGAGTATCTGGTGAAGAACAAAGGCAAGCTCGAACCGGCTGTGCATTCGATTCCGGAAGATATCGACCAAGAAATCGCCAGCCTGAAACTGAAGGCAATGGGAATTCATATGGATGCTCTGACCCCAGAACAGGTGAAGTACATCAATTCCTGGACTTCTGGTACCTAATCGGTTGGACGAACTTGCCTCTGACGAGTTAGACGTCAGGGGTGAGTCGTCACCGACTTTGCTTCGGGGGGGTGCCCCGGTGTCTTGCACGCCCGCCCCGAAGCGCCTTTTATCTTACCCCCCTTTGTTGCAAACGAACGCTGTGGCTCGACTCTCGGTTGAATTAAAACGCTATTTTTTTGACGAAGCCCGCTCTGAGGAAGTGACGTTGGCTGCGATTTGGCAGTTGGCGGGAGAGCGGATTTTTGGGTTTTTGTTCGTGTTGCTGTCTCTGCCCTCGGCGTTGCCGGTGCCGGCACCGGGTTATTCGATTCCGTTTGGGGTGGTGATGTTGCTGCTGGCGGTGCAGTTGTTGGCGGGGGCAAAACGCCCTTGGCTGCCGCAAAAGATGTTAAATCGTCCGATTGAGTTGAGCAAGGTGCAAGGGGTTTTGAACTCGGGGATGCGTTGGTTGCAGAAAATTGAGATGTTGTCTCGTCCGCGCTTGAGTTATGTCTGCACCAGTCTGCCGGGACGAATTATTATTGGATGCGCGATCGCCGTGATGTCGGTTTCGATGATGGTGCCGATTCCGTTTACCAATACTCTGCCGGCGATCGGGATTTTTGTCACCGGCTTTGGCTTGCTCGATGACGATGGCGCAATTAGCTTGGCAGGTTTGGTGATTTGTGCGATGGGCTTCACCCTCTCGGCGTCAGTTCTGATTTTTGGCTACGAAATGGTCAGAACGACGATCGATGTGATGAAAGATTTCATTCTGAATCGCTCGACGAGTTAAGCAATTTTGCTTTTAGATAAAACAGGTTTTTTTATACTTTGCGAGAAAACGGCGTTTTTGTGAGAAGACCGGATAAAATTTCAAATTTAGGGGGTTTGCGAAACTGAGGCGATCGCTCCTGTCCTGAATCATTTCCCGATTGTCGCTTCGCCGTGGCGGAAATGTTGTCCCCTTTGTCGCGGAATCGGTAGGAGAGATCGCCTCTTATGTCAGAATAATACCCGTACTACTCGCCCTCGATTCCCATCGATGAAACACAACGCAAATTCTCTCCCCGGTATGACACTTGAAAAGAAAACATCTGCGTTTAACGATCCGGCATTTGCCCATAACAAAACCCGGCCAATTCATCGATGGGTTCCCTGGATTGCTGGCTTTTCCAGCCATTTTGTCAGGGATGCCTTGCACCGATACCTGGACGAAAAAAGTACCGTCTTAGACCCCTTCGCCGGGGTAGGAACCACGTTAGTTGAAGCAGTTTTACTGGGTCATAGAGGGATTGGATTTGAAATTAACCCTTATGCGGCATTAGCCGCAAGGATGAAAATCAATGCCGATCGCATTGATGTCCAAATCTTACAAGAAACCCTTTTAAATTTCCAAACCTTCTACACCGAGAGAATCGGTTCTCAGTCTTTCCCGAAAAGTCAACCTCCCCAAGGATTCAAAACCCGATCCGAATTTTACAGCCCCCAGGTTCTCAAAAAAGTGTTAACGGTCTTGGATTTTATTGACACCCTGGATAATCTCTTCTTACAAGAGTTGTTTAAACTGGTATTTGCATCCACGATGGTGCGCTATTCCAATTATTCTTACGAACCCAGTTTGAGCCGACGGGTGACAGCAGGCAAACCTGAAATTATCGATTTTCCGGTAGAAGAAGCGATTATCGCAAAACTAGAAGAAATTGCCACAGATATTGCGAAAGTGGACTTTCATCAGAAAGAGCGCTGTGAAAATTTTCCGATAATTGAAGATTCCTTCTTAAATTACCAAAATTACTTAACGCCTGAATCGGTGGATGCAATCGTCACCTCACCCCCTTACTTAAATAATTATCACTACAATCGCAATACCCGACCTCAACTTTACTGGCTGGGATTTGCGAACAATCCGAAGGATTTGAAACGACTCGAACACTTAAACTTCGGGAAGTATTGGCAAACCGTGCGCGATCGCCAACCAATTGACCTGGAGTTTCGCTTACCGGAAAGCGATATCGATCGACGCTTAGAGACGATCCGACAGATTAATCCCGAAAAAGGAATCTATGGCGGTTCTGGTTGGGCTAATTATGCCGCATCTTATTTTAATGACTGCTACAAATTCGCCCAAGGCATCCATTACGTTCTCAAGTCGGGCGGTACAGCCCTGGTGGTCATTGGCAACAGCATTCTACAAGGCATTTTAATTCCCACTGACCAATATTTTGGCAAAATTGCTGAATTGGTTGGGTTAGAATTAGTGAATATTGATATTCCCCGTTCCACGCGAGTGGGAAATAGCATTATTCAATCCGAAGTGCGGGTGGCCAAAGCCAAAAAATCTCATCACCTGTATGAAGCGATCGTGGAATTAAGAAAACGGTAAATCCCCTAAAAATCGCCAACTTTTTCGGTGACGATCGCTAAGGATGGCAATACTCCCGTTAAACGTTCTGCCCAAGGTCTACCGGGATGCAATACATCCCACTCTGATGGCGCTTGGTTATATCGTCCTGACCCGGGATCGTGATTTCCAAACCCATCAATGACACAATTCCAAAGGGGTTGATATCTTCGAATCAGTTCGGCTTCTACAGGTCCGATGAGATCGGTTTCGATATGGGTTAAAATCGTAAATCGACAGTTGAAGTCCTCGGTCTGTAAATTTCCCACTTGTTCTATGCTTCTGGCATGTTCTCTCAGTCGGCGATATAAAACAGTGGTTTGAGTCTCCTGTGTTCTTGCGGTTCGCCATCCGGGAGGAACGGCTTTTCCGATATAAATCGGTTGCTCTAAAGCCTGTTTGTTCGCATCGGCAAGTCTCGCATAAAGCCCGCAGTCACCGAGATAGTAAAGTCCATAAACCCCCGCACCGATAAAGCGGTTGGTTGGGGGTAAGGGATAAACCGGCGTTTCGCAGAAAAACTGAATGGCATCGTTAACTACACTGCGAAATTTGGGCGAGCGAAAAATATGGCGATTGGGATTGAATGTCACGGTTTTTTGATGGCGCACAGTTGCCAGTTCCACGATCGCGGTGGATGGGAAGGGAGTGGTGCGATCGCCTCCGGGGTAGGAGCGATCGCCGGACGGGAGTGCGCGATCGCTCTGAGCGGTTTATCCCCGTCTCCTATCACTCACTACCCATACACCACCGCCTTTCCGGGATAAATTTGACGGGTTCGCTTGGGAATGTATATCCATTCCAAATCTTGCAGCCGATTCACCAAGTTAGAGATACTCACGCCGAGTTCTTCTCGCATTTCATAGAGGTGAGGCCAGCGGGTTAAATCCCGACCCTGGCTTTTCTCTTCTAAAATATGTCGCGGCATCAGCAGGCAACTGGCAAAATACTGCGCCTGCCATTCAATCGATTCGAGCTGCGACGCGCTAGAAAGAAACCCCGCCACCTCTCGGGTCCCTCGGCAGACAAATGGCTCATCCGGTGCGGTCACCTCCAGATCGGGCAGGCGAGATTCGGGATCCTCCGCCACATCTTGATTGATGTGCAGCACCCAATGGCCGATTTCATGGGCAAGGGTGGATTCTTGGAACCCCTGGGGCTTATCGAGTAACTGTTCGTTAATCTCGATGCAGCTCTGCAGGGGCAGGATCCGAGCCGCGATCGGCCCAATTTCATCTGGCGGGATGCACTCCCAAATGACGCCGAGATCCAAAAAATCCGCCACTAAGGTGACATCAAATGGCCAACGGGGTGCAAATTGATCTCCGCGCCGATCCATCTGTCTGAGCAGGTGATTGGCCCGATACTCAATCGCCTCTTTGCGATAATAGCGATACGGCTTGAAGATACTCAAGGTTATTCTCCCTCGCTTGCAACCTGTTGAAACACCTTTTGAGCAAAATCCGGATTTTCTCGCATCCGCCGCAGCAGGGCGGGCATGACTTTATAATTTTCCTTGAGAAAATCCTCGTAACGTTGCGGAAGGCGTCCGGCGAGGACGATCAGCTCCTCCTCATCGAGATCCAGATTCCGCGCCAACGACCGAATCACGTCTTCCTTCGGAGGATAGTCCGCGCGATCGTTCTCCAGCTTGGACAAGTAGGTGAAGTCCACCTCCAGAAGCTTGGCAAGCTCCCGTTGGCTGAAACCCTTGTCCTTGCGTGCTTTGCGAATTAGTTTACCAAAACTCTGTTCCACTTCTTTAAAATCCCCAATTAGGGGTCGATAGGGGCTTTGCAACCCTCACCTCCCATTCAGAACCGGACATGAGACTTTCACCTCATCCGGCTCCTAGCCAACTTATCC
>NZ_JAYFEQ010000475.1:0-334 GCF_055795085.1 Phormidium sp. CCY1219
CTTCATATTAGCTTAACCGCTAGGAGCCCCGCACTGTACCCGAAGGGTCAGTGTCGGGAAGAATAGCGGGGGCGTCGATGGGGTTCAATGCCCCATCGACGCCCAGACTTCTAATGTATTGACGCAAAATGTCGGTTTGATTGCGCTCCGTAAGTTCACAATATCGGCCTAAATGCTGCTTTTCAACATCCGAAATTCTAAGGCTTATCTGTTTCATGGTTGACAATTGTATTCATCTTTGCTACAACTCTGACATGAAGGTGCGATTCGTTCCCGCAAAAGTGGAAGGTCAAAAGCCCGAAACGTAAGCGGGGCAAGGAACACAGTCCCTAAA
>NZ_JAYFEQ010000476.1:0-2720 GCF_055795085.1 Phormidium sp. CCY1219
TTAGGCTGGTCAGGTGGTTAGAAGTACAAGCCCCTGGCTTTAGACATGGGGTTGGTTTCTACGGAGTCCCTGACATTGTTTTATGGCCAAGTTAAAGTTTGAGTTTTCCCCGATTTGTTAAACACCACCGCCGGGTTTGGATTGACTTTTCCAAATTGCGCTCGGAGGATAAAAAAATCGAGAATCGAGAGACTCACTCCAGGCGATCGCAATCCGGAAAACCCCATGCTGGATGGCGGTCTGCCTCTGGCTTTTTTTAAAAAGAAAAACCGTAAGTAATACCGAAGTTTAACCGTACCCCATCTCCTGAGTTTCCTGTTAGATCGTTGAGTCCAAAACTCGTGACCAAAGGAACTGTTTTAAAGGGTACCACAGAAAATCCCACTGTCAAGTCCTGTCCCGTCCATTCGGCGATCGCGCTGGCTTGCGGACCCATTTGCGTGGCAAAGCTGCCAAACACATTAAACTCGGACCCACCGAATTCGTCGTTCGGATCGAGATTGCTGAGGGTTCGAAAAACCCCATTTCCCACCCCCAGAGTGACAAACCCAAGGCTGAAGGGGTCGTTGATATTCTCGCTGAAAACCAGCACTTTACTCACCGCGCCATAAAACGTTCTGCCGGTGTCATCGGCGGCTCCTTCCCAGTCCACCAGGTTTTGAACCCCGACGCTCACCGCAAAATTTTCTGGCAGCATCCGACCGGCTTGCAGGCTGATACTCCCCGCCCCCAGATTATCTTCCGCGCCCTTTTCGTCGGACAGACCGGTAATGGATAAAGTGGCGGTGAAACCGATCGCTTCTTCCGGATCTCCCAAACCCACGCTGGCGGCGATCGCGCCATCGGTGGAGCGCGTAAAGCGATTTCGCTGGTTAAAAAGCCCCCCAATGGAAGCTTCTCCCCAACTGCCCACAAATCCCGTCGGGTTATTAATACTGATTAACGGGAAGCTCGTGGGAATGCCCAACTGCCTTGTCAGCACTCGAATTTGGTCTCGAGACAACGACTCGATCAGACGGTCTAAGGTTTGGACTTGCTGACCCGAGAGAATCACCTCTGGTTCCCCAGTAGCTTGCTGAACTTCCAAAACCTCGATTAACCTATCCACTTGTCGCGCTTGTTGACCGGTAAGATCCTCCAGCTCGCGAGCGGCTTGTAAAATATCGAGCAGTTCGCTCACCTCTTGTTGGGTGAACTTGCGCGGGGTGGGTAAACCGGGCAGTTCTCGCTCTAAGCGCGCCAGTTCTTCCACACTCAGGGAACCAATCAGGCTTTGGATCTGTTCGGCTTGTGCCTCAGACAGTTCCACCACCGCGTCTCCTTGCGCTTGCAGTCGCTCCAAGTCGCGAATCAGGGTGGCGAGTTCTGTCCGTTGCTGTGGTCGAAAGTTCAAGCGTTGCACTGCTTGTAACAATAACAGCAACTCTTCGAGACCCTCTTGGGTCACTTGTCGGTCGCCCACGGTGAGGGGCACTCCCACGGCGTCCTCAATTTGGGCCAGTTCTGCTGGGGTGAGGGACGCCAGCAGCGCTGTCACCTGTTGAGTCTGTTCGGGAGGCAAAATGACTTGTGGCTGTCCCGAGGCTTGCAGGGTCTCTAACTCGTCAATTAAGCGGTCGATGCGATCGCTTTGTCCGGGTCGCAATCCCAGTTGTTGAATCCCGCCCAGGATTACCAACAGCCGTTGAACTTCTTCTTGGCTAAATACCCCGACTTCCACTTCTGGCAGATCGAGCGACTCCTGGATCTGAAGGATTTCGTCGCGGCTGAGGGAAGATAAAATGGCCTGCACCTGGCGCGCTTGCTCGGAAGAGAGCTCCACCTGTGCTTGTCCGCGCGCAACGAGTCGATCGAGTTCGCGAATCAGGTTTTCGAGTTCCTGACTTCGTTGGGGGCGCAGTCCGAGCCGTTGTATCTCTCGCAGCACTAAAATGAGCTGTTGCAGTTCTCGTTGAGAATAGGTGGCTCCCGGATCCGATTGGGGCGGACTCGGTGGCACCGGTCTGGTGTTTTGTTTGGGTTGTAGAAATTGGGTAGATCCTATGGATGAGTTATCCTCTTCCGGCGGACTCGGTGGCACCGGTCTAGTGTTTTGTTTGGGTTGTAGAAATTGGGCAGACCCTATGGATGAGTTATCCTCTCGTACTGGGTTCGGTTGGGCTAAGCTCGAATTGCACGAGAGAAAAACCCCTGCACTGACACAGGCGATCGAACCCAGACGTAACGCAAGCTGATGTAAGAACACACGTAAAACTCCCCATACCACGTTTAATCTCGTATCAAGTGAACCACATTCTCTTCCGGATTTACAACCGCGCGATCGCTGATATTTCCGCAAAATCCCTTGGTTTCACACCCTAGCTTCGCCCTGCCAGACGCCTTTGCCAAGGGGCTTTGTTCCCCATGATGGAGTCCCGAGGGGATGATATAGCCTTTCTCAAATTGATGTGGTACGTAGCCGAATAGTCATTACCGCGCTTGCACCTCCGAAATGAAAAATTCTCTACGTTACTTATATGAAAATCTTATAACTTTGGCGCGATCGCCACAGCTTTTTTCACCGATAGGACGCTACAGCATAAACAACTATTGCGCTTATCGGGATAGTTTTTTTCCATCCCTGGGGTTGGACTAGGGATAAACAACTATTGCGCTTATCGGGATAGTTTTTTTCCATCCCTAGAGTTGGACTAGGGATAAAAAACTATTGCGCTTATCGG
>NZ_JAYFEQ010000477.1:0-411 GCF_055795085.1 Phormidium sp. CCY1219
GACTTGCAAAAGTACCTCGGGGGAAAGATGGAGGCGTCGGCATAACACCCCAGATGATGGAACGAGATAACCCGACTTGGACTCTCAGTCAAAAGGTCGATAAGCTGAGTAGTGATAAGTGTAAGCGCAAGTCTTAGTCGGGGTGAGATTGAGGAGGAAGCAAAAACAACGGTTTGACTTAACTCAAAAACTTGGGAAAGATTCCAAAGCCCGTGCCTTACGCAGAATATGGATTCCAAAACCAGGGCGCGATGAAAAGCGTCCTTTAGGGATTCCGACGATAAAGGATAGAGCCGAACAAGCCTTGGTTAAACTGGCATTAGAACCCCAATGAGAAGCCCGATTTGAGGCAGACTCATACGGATTTAGGCCAGGAAGGTCAGCGCATGATGCGATTGATGCCATATTCAA
>NZ_JAYFEQ010000478.1:0-24981 GCF_055795085.1 Phormidium sp. CCY1219
AGCCCTGTTGGGCTGCTGTTTGTGTAAGGGGACGGATTCCTCCCCGTGCATGAATGACAGGGGTTTCCATCCGTCCCTTTACCAACCCTAATTTTCGATGAGTGCTGCCAAAATTTTAGTCTGTGAAGATGAAGGAATCGTGGCCAAAGATTTACAAAATCGGCTGCGAAAAATGGGCTACGAGGTGCCGAAAATTGTGTATTCTGGCGCAGAAGCGCTCGAAGCGGCATCGCGCGAAAGCCCGGATTTGGTCTTGATGGATATTCGCATCAAAGGCCCTATTGATGGGGTAGAAGCTGCCCGCCAAATTCACGATTTATTCGCAATTCCAGTGATTTTTCTCACCGCTTATGCGGATGAAGATACCGTAGAACGCGCGAAAGCTACTCAGCCATTTGGCTATATTTTAAAACCCTTTAAACAAAAAGAGTTACAAGCAAATATTGAAATTACCCTCTCCAAGCATCGCACGGAAAAAAAATTACAAGAACGGGAAGAATGGCTGACTACGGTACTCCAAAGTATCGGGGATGCGGTGATTGCTACGGATATGCAAGGTCGGGTAACGTTTATGAATCGCTCGGCGGAAGAAATCAGCGGATGGACGCAAGAAGAAGTCTCGGGAAAAGATGCTACGGAAATTTTCTCGCTCATCCAAGAAGACACCCAAGAACCGATACTCAATCCCTTGGAAGAAGTGTTGGCCAAAAATCGGGAAATGGGACTCCCGGAGAATACCCTGTTGATTACTAAAAACCAGCGGCAAGTCCCGATTGCAGATACCGCCTCCCCGATTAAAAACGATCGCGGCGAGATAACCGGGGCAGTGTGGGTTTTCCGCGATATTACCCTCGCCAAACAAGCGCAGCAAGGGTGGCGGGAAAGTGAAGCGCGATCGCGGCGATTGGTGGAATCGAATATTATCGGGATTATGATTGCCGATGTTCGGGGCAATTTTATCCAGGTTAATGAGGCGTTTTTGTCCACGGTGGGCTATTCTAAAGTGGGGTTTTTTGAAAGCAATCTGCGCTGGACCGATATGACGCCACCGGAATATCGCATCCTGGACGATCGCGCCTTGGAACGGGTGCGAGAAACGGGCACCTGTCAGCCGTTTGAAAAGGAATTTATTGCCGCTGATGGCAGGCGAGTTTCGGTTTTGGTGGGGATGGCGCTGCTGGAGGAAACTCGCGATCGCTTTGTGGCTTTCGTCCTCGATATTACCGAACGCAAGCAGTTAGAAAATGCCCGGCGCGAACAGGCGGCTCAATTAGCTGAAGCCAGTCGGATGAAAGATGAGTTTTTGGGCATGGTTTCCCACGAACTCCGCACGCCTTTAAATGCTATTTTAGGCTGGTCTCAGCTTTTGCGCCAGCGCCGATTAAAAGAAGCGAAAATGGATAAAGCCCTGGAAAGTATCGAGCGCAATGCAAAAGAACAGGTGAAAATTATCGACGATATTCTCGATGCATCGCGGATTATTCGCGGCAAGATGCGCTTGAATTTATCGCCGGTGAATTTGGAAGAGGCGATCGCTACGGCAATCGAAGACCTGCGCCCTACGGCGGCGGCGAAAAATATTCGCCTGGAAGCGGTGGGCGATGAGGCGATCGGGCCAGTGTTGGCGGATCCGGATCGCTTGCATCAAGTGTTATGGCATCTGCTCTCCAATGGGATTAAGTTTACTCCAATGGGCGGACAGATCCGGGTTATTCTCCATTCTCGCAACAATCGCGCTGAAATTCAAGTAAACGATACCGGAATTGGCATCCCCCCGGAATTTTTGCCCTATGTGTTCGATCGCTTCCGACAGGCGGATAGCACCACCACCCGCGCTAATGGCGGTTTGGGGTTGGGTCTGTCTCTGGTCCGCTATCTGGTGGAATTGCACGGCGGCACAATCTCGGTGGCTAGCGAGGGCATCGGCAAAGGCGCTACCTTTACCCTGCACTTCCCGTTTGCGAAAGATGCTCCCGCCCCTGGGGATGAGCAGGGGGATGGCAAGGAGGCAAGTTCCCCGATTCCCCTCGAGGGTGTGCGGGTGCTGGTGGTGGATGATGATACGGATACCTGCGAGTTAATCGATTTTATCCTCAAGGAGTACGGTGCCGATGTGACCTGGGTTACTTCCGCTACGGAAGCCCTGGATGCGATCGCCCCGGTAAAACCGGATGTGCTGATTTCTGACCTCGGAATGCCCGAACGCGATGGCTACTGGCTGATTCGCCAAGTGAGAAACCGCGATAATGGCAACGGCAAACTTCCCGCTGTGGCCCTTACCGCTTTCGCTAGACAAGAGGATCGCGATCGCGCTTTGCAAGCCGGCTTTCAAATGCACCTCGCCAAACCCATCGAACCCGAGGCTTTGGTCACGGTGCTGATGTCTCTGGCGGGGAAAACATCTTAATTGGTCATTTGTCATTGGTCATTTGTCATTTGTCATTTGTCATTGATTGGGGGTTGGGTTCGGGGGCGATGGAGAGGATTGGCACCCTTGTTGAGGGCGATCGGGGCGCTTCCTCTGTCTGTTTCTGCGTTCATTTATTGCATGTTGTTAACTGGTTAACTTTTTATCTCGTTTAAATTGCATAGGTTATGCAGAACAGCACCTTTCCCTTTGCTGGGGTTCGAGGTGCTTTTTGCTGCTGAGATATGCAAACCAGATGTAACAAGTAGTAGCCAGGGGCGGGGTCTGGAGCGAAGTCAATCTTTTTTTGTACCACCCCTTGACAACCCAGGTAAAGAATTGTTACATTAATTTACAAAGCTTAACAAAAGTTCACAAGGAGACCATTTATGTTACTTCCAATCGCATTAATTCTGGTAGGCTGGGTTGCGGCTGCGGTATTAGGGACGCAAGCGTACTTCCGAGGCGAGCAGTCCAAACCGATTCATCCGCGCAACTGGCGGTCCGAATCCTTTGCGAAACTGGCGCAAAGCATTACAGGCACGGACATCGACTACAGCGATCGCGTGCCCGCCTATAAAATGGACGCTTATGCCAGCCGCAACCTACCCTCCTAGTGGGTCAGGAACAGAACCACAGGGAAAGAAGCGCGAAATTTGGCATAAATAAGCGATGGGCGACGCCTGCACCCAATGGGTGGGGCATCGCCCATCGGCGAAATTTGGGGCTTCAGGTAGGGATCTAAAGGTAGCCGGATTTTTTGTGAAATAAAAACTGCAAAAAAATAGAGGAAAGTGTTGTCCATATCACAGACTTTCCGGCGATCGCTTTGATAATATTAAAATTAACTTAAGAACGGAACGGCAGTCACGATTGGCCATTATCCAATCACTGGCTCGATGGGGATAAAGTCTGAGTATCCCGAACCACATCGGGCAGCCAGCAGGTGAAAGTCGAGCCAACATTCGGTTCGCTGTTCACCGCGATGCCACCGTGCATCATCTGGCAAAAGTGTTGGCTAATGGCTAATCCCAAACCCGTGCCACCGTATTTGCGAGTATATTTATCATCGGCTTGGACGAAAGGCTCGAACACCTTTTCGATTTGTTCCGGCGTCATGCCAATCCCGGTATCGCGGACATGGAAAACGAACGCAGAAGCCTCGGGATTTCGGGTAAAATAATCAACCGAATTTTGCATTGCTTCACTCGGCCAAGAATTCGCATGAAATTTTTCCACAGTCAAGGTGATTTTACCTTCGTGAGTGAATTTAGCGGCATTACTCAAGAGGTTTAAAAGGATTTGCTGCACCTTGGTGCGATCGGCTCTCATCGTGCCGAGGTTATCGTCACAGATGACCTCGAGGGTATTGTTATTTTCCGCCATCAGTCTTTCGCAACTGCTTTGCACCTCAGCGATCAGGGTAGAGAGATTGAAGGTTTCGAGAGATAGGCGAGTTTGACCTGCTTCAATTTTAGAAATATCCAGGATATCGCTAATAATCGAGAGCAGATGCAGGCCCGAATCGCGAATTTGTTGCAAATCGGGGATAAAATCATCATAGCCGAGGTCTTCTGCTTCGTCGCGCAGCAGGTCGCTATAGCCGAGAATGGCATTGAGGGGGGTACGCAATTCGTGGCTCATGGTGGCGAGAAAGACGCTTTTGGCATGGTTTGCTCCTTCGGCGACTTCCTTTGCTTTTTCTAATTCTAATTGAGCCAATTTGCTTTGGGTGATATCGCGCACGATCGCCAATACTTCATGGGAACCACTGACTACCATCCGCACTTCAAAATGGCGGCGGCTGTGATTGATAAACCAATCGTATTCAAAAACCTGGGGATTTTCTTTTTCCAACGTCAGATGAACGTATTTTAAATACAAATCAGCCAATTCTTTGGGTAATATCTCCGAAACCGGGCGATCGAATAATGGAGCATTGGTTTGCAGGAGGGTATCGCCTTTTGAGCCTTTAAAATCCACGAAAGTACCATCGGCGCGAAATTGCAACATTAAATCCGGGATAGCATTGAGGAGGGCTTGATTTTTGCTTTCGCTTTGGCGCAGGGCCTCCGCCCGCTGCTCCAGAGTGACGATCGACTGGCGCAGTCGGTCCGTCATCTGGTTGAAAGACTCCGCCAGGACTGCCAATTCGTCATGGGTGCGAACTTCGATTTGGCGATCGAGTTCGCCGCGAGCGAGACGCTGAGTGGCGGCGGTCATTTGCTTGAGCGGTTCGGTAATGGAGCGACTGAGCAACAGGGCGACAAACGTACCGGCGCTGGCTGCGGCCAAAGCCACCAGCAGACCTTGCTGGCGCACCGCTGCCATTTTTGCTTTTAACGGTGCGGTGGAGAGTCCGACGCTGACCGCGCCGAGGCGCTGGTTGCCGAGAATCACGGCTTTGCCGGCGATCAGGCGATCGGACTTCCAAATAAAAACGGTTCGATCGCTATTGACCAGTTGTTTGCCAAACGGATCCGGTTCGATGCTATAGACCAATACATCGTCGCTATAGGCATCGGCGATGATGCGACCTTCTCCTTCGTAGATGCGACCGGCAACCAAGACGCGATCGGCACCAAGCTGCTCCATGATTTCTTCCATAAAGTCAGCATCGAGGACATAGAGCGCATCGGAGGTGGTGACGGCTAAGGTATCGAGCAAGATTTCGGCTTGATGTTGCAACTCAGAGCGAAAGCTGTGTTGCGCTCGCCGAAGGGATAGCCAAGTGACACCTACCACGGTAACAATGGTCAATGTGGTCATTGCCAAGGTTAGTTTCGTGGCTAGGGATCCTTTTTTCCAGCTCAATTTACCCATGCCAATTACCTGTTTTTAACCTGTTCGTAGAGCGTACGCATCTTGGACAAACTCGCATCGGTGGGAAAATCGTCAAATTTGGCGGTTTCTTCAAATTTTTCCAGTACGGCTTTTCCCTCTGGGGTGCGGTCCATTTCGATGAGTATGCGTTGAATGGCTTGCTGCATTTGCGGATCCATGCCGGGTCGCACCAGGACGATATGGCGCGCCACTTTATCGGTTTCGCCGAGAATTGCCATTTGTTCGCGACTCTCGGCGGGAATTTCCATAAAGGTGCCGATATCTACGGCACCGGCTTCTACTTTGCCGCTGATGACCCACTGAATGGTGTTTTCATCGTCATCGCTGAAGACATACCCTACTTCATTGTTACTTAAGTTGTCGCTGAGGGCATTTTTCTCGACGGGGTTGAGACCGTTTTGCACCAGCAGGGCCACTGGGAGCATGTAGCCAGAGGTGGAGCTGGCTTCGTCAAAGGCGATGGTTTTTCCTTGCAAGTCGGCGAGGGTGTCGAGGTTGCGATCGCGCATGGTGAAGATGATGCCGTAATAGTCGGCTTTTCCCCCTTTCCAGCGGCGCAAAATCGGCTCGGCAGCGGATTGTTCGCTCACCAGCATGGCGGGGTAAGGGCTATCAAAGTACAGATCCACTTCGCCGTCTTTGAGCCAGTTGGCGATCGTGGGCAAATCCGAGGCGACTTTGACTTCGCCAATGCCAATTTCAAATTCCGTTAAATTTGCTGCGAGATAATCCGCCATCGGCTGATAGCGATTGATTTTTTTAGCCGGATTGTTGGAGACATCGGAGATAACAATAACCCCAGTTGCGGTGGGTGTTTCCTCTGGGGTTTCCGGCGTGGAAATCGAGGTGGAGTTGGGGGGGGAGGCACAACTGATTAACGTGGTGAATATGCCCACCAGACTGAGTTTTGCAAATAGTTTGGGTAACATTTTAGCCCTCTTATTTGATGAATGTGTTAGGGATTGAGAGGCATTTTGTAAAAGGGGTTTGTTGGGATTGCCCGGTAACTACAATGGTCCGGGAGGCTGTTCCAGAAAGGGTTGCGCGTTGGTTGCGGCAATTCGCGATCGCCACTGTCGCCTGTAGAAGATGCTGCATTTTCTCTGATGGATTGGATTCTATTACTATGGTTCGAGCTTTAACGGGATTGTTCCAGAACTTGGCGCGATTGAGGCGTGGAGGCGCACCCTAGGCTCGCGCGTCCGATCGCCTGGTAAAGTTGGTTGTGTACACCCTTAATGGCAATTTGTCAATCCCAATCTGTGAAAATGGCACTCGATCCACGGTGATAGAACTCGGACAATCGGCTCGGGCGCGCTCCCTGTGGAAACTACGGACATTCTCTGCTAATTTTAACAGAGTTTCCCCAGCCTCGCTTTTCCAGCAGCCCAGTAATTTTACGGGGTTTATTCCCGGATATCAAACCATAAAAATCAAGTTTGAATAAATTTTGGGTAAAATTTTGATAAATTTTGATACAAATACTTGCGATCGCCCCGTTATTCTGTCAAAATTTACGTGTATTTACGGAAATCCTCACCGAACCATCTCTGCTGCAATTTCCAGCGACAAGAGAAATCCGTTGCGGCTCGATTCCCGGTAAAAATACTTAAATTGGCAACAGTCGGTGAAGCCGAATCCCACGGGTGAGGGGTATCGCCCCTGGCGGCAAGCCACTGTGCCGGATATGGCGTGGCCAACCGAAGTTGGCAAAATGGCACTCCCTGCCATCGGATCGCGCTACATTGTTCTCGATTCCCCGTTACGGGGGAAAGATGACAACTCCTAAGCTCGCATTCCAGCCTACTCATCCACCCAACATTTGCACGATAACCGATTCCCACGGAGGTTTATTTGTAATGAAAGTTTATCAGGGTCAGTGCATCTTGAAACGCACCCAAACGCTTCTCAACACTAGCTTATCCTCGGCAGTGGCGATCGCGGCGATCGCTACCCCAGCTTCCGCATTTCGACTCACCCCGGTGGGCACCTACTCCACTGGCATTTTCGATGATTCTGCTGCCTTAATTTCCGCTTACGATCCCACGTCGCGCAATCTATTCGTCACCAATCAAAGCAGCAATCAAATCGATATTCTCAACATCAGCGACCCCACCCTTCCCACCCCCTCCGGGGCGATCGATATTTCCGCCTTCGGCGAGGAGTTTGGGTCGCTCAACAGCGTGGCCTTTAACAATGGTCTCCTCGCCGCTGCAGTTTCCAATAAAAACGAACAAGATGCCGGCAGCGTGTTGTTCTTCAACTCCGACGGAACCTTCCTCGATTCCCTGATGGTAGGTGCCTTGCCAGATATGCTCACCTTCACCCCCGATGGCCAGAAATTACTGATCGCCAATGAAGGAGAACCCAGGGACGATTATGCCGTAGACCCCCTCGGATCCGTGAGCATTATCGATCTGGCCCTGGGAGTGAATTCGGCAACTATAAAAACGGCAGATTTTACCGCCTTTAACTCCCAGAAGTTGGATTCTAGCGTCCGCATTTTCGGGCCGGATGCCTCGGTAGCCCAAGATTTGGAACCGGAATATATCGCGATTTCAGAAGATTCTAAAACCGCTTGGGTGACGCTACAGGAAAATAATGCGATCGGGATTCTCGATATCGAAACCGGATGGTTTAAAGATATCGTAGGATTGGGATTTAAGGATTTAAGCTTACCGGAAAATGCATTAGATGCGAGCAATGCAGATGACGGTATTTTCTTGAAAACCTATCCCAATTTGTTCGGCATGTACCAACCCGATGAAATTGGTTCCTATACCGTAGGCGGCAAAACCTATCTGGTCACGGCCAATGAAGGGGACAGCCGACAATATGAGTTTGAAGATGAAAATGGCGTGGAACAAGTGGCTCTCGATGAAGAAGCGGATGTGGCAGACTTGCCCCTAGATCCGACCGCATTTCCCAACGCCGAGACACTGCAAAAGGAAGAAAATCTCGGCAATTTAGAAGTAACCAATACCCTGGGAGACACCGATGGAGATGGGGATTTCGATCGCCTGTTTGCCTTCGGCGGACGCTCGTTTTCGATTTGGGACGAAACGGTAAATTTAGTGTTTGATAGCGGTAATGACTTGGAGAGCATTACCGCCCGCTTCTTCCCGGAGAATTTTAATTCGACTAACGATGAAAATCAGTCGTTTGACGATCGCAGCGATAATAAAGGACCCGAACCGGAAGGGGTGGCGATCGCCTCGTTATTCGATCGCACCTTTGCGTTTATCGGTCTGGAACGCATTGGCGGGATTATGACTTACGATATCACAAATCCGTACAAGCCCTTTTTTGTCGATTATGTGAATAACCGCGATTTTTCCATCGCTTTTGATGTGGATGAGGAGGGCGACCCGAATCCCACCGCCGCCCAATTAGCCGCAGTGGGGGACCTCGGGCCGGAAGGATTGCTGTTTATCTCTGCTAAAGATAGTCCCAATGGTATCCCGTTACTGGTCTCGACCAATGAAGTGAGCGGCACTACCACGATTTATACCGCCCGGGTGCCGGAACCAAGTGCGGCGATCGGACTGTTGGGGGTCGGTGCCTTGGGCTGGTTGGCGAAAAAGCGTCAGCGCCACGCCGATTAAATGTGCGGATTTATCATTTTTGCCACCCCGTAGGGTGCGTGACCCCCGCCCGCCAATGGGTGGGCCGATAACCCAATGAAATCCGGGGGTCACGCACCGACCAGATATCAGGGATTGGCAGAATGCGCGATCGTAAATCAACCGGCGTCGAGGCAGAGCCTCGGGAAGGGCGTTCCCAGGCAGGAGCCTGGGAACGAGTTAAACGAGTTAACCCTGATATAATATGGCTTTCCCGCGCCCCAAATCTTACGAAATGGCGGCCACAGCAGTTTGCTGTCGATAGCGATAGTAGGCGGCACAGGCACCTTCGGAGGAAACCATCGGCGCACCCAGGGGATGTTCGGGGGTGCAGCGGGTGCCGAAGGCGGGACAGTGGTGAGGTTTTTTCACCCCTTGCAAGATTAAGCCGCTGATGCATTCCGGGGATTCGGCGCTGCGAATCTCTTGCAGGTCAAAGCGGGTTTGCGCGTCGAATTGGGCGTAGTCCGATCGCAATCCCAATCCGCTTTGGGGAATTTCGCCAATGCCGCGCCACTGGCGGGGAACTACTTCAAAGACTTGGCGCAGGAGGTTTTGTGCGGTGGGATTGCCGGTGTCGCGGACCGATCGCTTATACTGGTTTTCCACTTGGTGGCGGTTTTCTTCCAGTTGCTTGACGCACATATAAATCCCTTGCAGAATATCCACCGGTTCGAAGCCGGTGACGACGATGGGGATTTGATATTTGGGGGCGATCGCCTCGTATTCGCGGTTTCCCATCACGGTGCAAACGTGACCGGCGGCTAAAAATCCTTGCACTTTGCGGTCCGGTGCGGATAAAATGGCTTCCATTGCTGGGGGCACTAGTACGTGAGAGACAAGCAGGGAAAAGTTGTCGATGTTCTCTCGAGCGGCGCGATATACGGCCATTGCGGTGGCGGGGGCGGTGGTTTCAAATCCTACGGCGAAAAAGACCACTTGTTTGCTGGGATTTTCCCGGGCAATTTTCAGGCAATCCACCGGGGAATAAACGATGCGGATGTCGCCGCCTGCGGCTTTGACGGCGAGTAAGTCTTTGTCGGTCCCGGGGACGCGCAGCATGTCGCCGAAGGAACAAAAGATAACCTCGGGACGGGCGGCGATCGCGATCGCGCGGTCGATGAGTTCCACGGGGGTGACGCACACGGGACATCCCGGCCCGTGAATGAGGGTTATTTCGTCGGGTAGCAGTTGGTCGATGCCGAATTTGACAATGGAATGGGTTTGCCCGCCGCAAATTTCCATAATCGTCCAAGGACGGGTGGTGATTTTGGCGATCGCGGCGGCATACTCTTTGGCGGTGGTGGCATCGCGATATTCATCTACATATTTCATCGTGGTTTCCCCCCTCGATAGTGGTTTGGTCGGAGTGTTTTTTATTTTAGCGAGCATCGGGCGCGATCGTCGGGGTGGCTTTCCCGGATCGCCCCGATGGGTTGTCCCTCCCGCCGGGGGAGGGGTGGCGGAAGCACGCTCCGGGTGTCCGGGCAATGGGGGTTATACTTACAGGGCGGGTGTGGGTGTGGCGCTGGATTGCTCTTGCTGATAGGGTTTGCAGCTTGGGGGCAGCCCTACGTAAATGCCGAGCGATCGCGCGGTTTCTACCATAAATCCGTAAGGATCCACGGGGGAGGCACAGCGCCGTTCTCCGTGACAGCGCCGAATATGCTGGATTACCGGTTCTAGGGGCTTGCTCTCCACTTTTCCGCCTTCCCAGACCACCAGTCGATTATACTGTTCGGCAGCCACTAAGTCCACGGCTTTGATGCCGAAATTGGTGGCCATCAGGCGATCGAATGAGGAGGGGGTGCCGCTGCGCTGCAAGTGACCGAGGACGGTAACGCGGGTGTCCATCTGGTCCATGCCGCAAAAGTTCGCTTCTCCGGCATCGCAAAAGCGCTTGCTGTACTCTTTGATCTGTTCGGCAACATAATATCCGATTTCCCTGGTCTGTCGGCGATCTTCGTGTTCCACCCCTTCCGCGACCACCACTAGGGCGAATCGCCGCATTTCCTTCCGCAAACTGGCGATTTTCTCGCAAATCCGTCGCACTTCTTCTTCGTTGATAATCGGCGTCAGTTCCGGGAGCAAAATCACGTCTGCTCCGCCGGCGATACCTGCGTGCAGGGCTAAGTGACCCGCATTGCGCCCCATCACCTGTGCCACCATCACTCGCTCGTGACTGGCTGCCGTAAAGGTGAGGTTATACAGCGCGGCG
This sequence comes from Phormidium sp. CCY1219, assembly GCF_055795085.1. Lineage (NCBI taxonomy): Bacteria > Bacillati > Cyanobacteriota > Cyanophyceae > Oscillatoriales > Oscillatoriaceae > Phormidium > Phormidium sp. CCY1219. Next base: position 11,093 of record NZ_JAYFEQ010000478.1, read on the forward strand.
GTTACCGTGTCTACGGCGGTATCGAACCCCACAGAGCGCTCGGTAAACGGTACGTCGTTATCAATGGTTTTGGGAATGCCAATCAGATTCCAGTTTCCTTTTTGCGCTAGTTCGTATATAATGTCTAGGCTGCCATCTCCCCCGAGGGAAATCAGGGCATCGAGTTCTAATTTTTTATACCCTTCGAGAATGCGCTGGGCCACTTCTGGCTCTCGGGTGTCGCCTTTGCTGAGGGAACCGAGGACGCTACCGCTGAAAAATTGCAATAGGTCGAGTCCTTGCAGCACCCCGGGAATATCGTATCCATGCTCCCATAAGCGCAGTTCTTCCGGTTGGCGATTTCCCTTGGCCACTTCGATGAATCCATCGGTGCCGTAGGGAATGCCGTACACTTCCCATCCTTCCCGGCGGTTAGCACATTTAACGATCGCTCGAATGACGGCGTTGAGTCCGGGACAGTCGCCGCCACTGGTGAGGATTCCTATTCTTTTTTTGCTGTGAGTCATACTGTAATTTTACCTCGAGTAAACTTCTTTTGGTTTTACCGCTGGAATTGAAAGGCACTCTCAGCGCGATCGCGGTTTTTCTTGCCCGCCGTTGTTTGACTTGCCAATTGGCAAGGCTGCTAGCCGTGGTTGAGGGATTTGCCTTCCTCCCGCGATCGCCTGAGATTTTTTAACATTTCCAGACCAGATTTGGCCAGCAGATTTGTCCGGGTTTGGCGCGATCGCCTCTTCCACTCGGATCGAAGGAGAATGCCAGTCAAAGTGCCTCTATCTTAGGTTATAAAAACCGGAAATTTTTTCCCGGATGCAAGCAATTGCCCATTAATTTTATCATAAAATTGGCTAAAATTGGGGCAAAATTGAGATTTATTCATAAAACGTTTCCTGACTGAAGTAAATGCTACAATAATTAGTTAAGATTTCCTTATATACTCGCCCAATGGTTCGCGATCGCGCCGCCGAAAGGGGGTTCGAGAAATCGCCGAAATCCGAAAAGACTGAGGTGGGGGTCTTGTGGATCCAAGCTGACCGGGTTGAGGATGTGGGGTCGCGGCTGCAAAAGCAACTGAAAAACCCACCTGCATACCGTTTGCGATAACTGATAAACACCGATGATGCTCCCTATTTTCAATTACCTATTTGATACTGCTTTTATCCCCCACGGACATTGCTATCTGTGGCAACCCTCATTAGTGTCCCTGCACTTTGCCTCAGATGCCCTAATTGCCCTGGCCTATTATTCAATTCCGGCGATTTTGATTTACTTCGTCCGTCGGCGGCGAGACTTGCCATTTAACTGGATATTTCAGATGTTTGCGGCATTTATCCTCTGCTGTGGCACGACCCATTTGATGGCGGTCTGGACGCTATGGTATCCGGATTATTGGATTTCCGGACTGATCAAAGCCATCACCGCCGTGGTTTCCTTAGCCACCGCCGTCCTGCTGGTACCTTTGATGCCCAGGGTATTGGCCTTGCCTTCCTTAGAGGCACTTAACGAAGAACTGCAAGGGGAAATCGCCTTTCGCACAAAAGCCCAAGAACAACTTTGTGCCTTAAAAAACGAACTGGCGGAGCAACTGGCGGAGATGACGCGCCTGCAAGAGTTTAGCGCGCGCCTGTCTACCACCCTGGAACTGCAACCGATTTTAGACGAAGCGATCGCCGCCGTCACCGCCTTGCAACACTCCCCAATGGGCATTCTGATGCTCTACGACAAAGATGCCAATCAGTTGTACCCAGCCGCCAGCGTGGGGTTGAGCGCCGAGTATCTCGAAGGTGTGGGACGAGTCACGCCGGGGGAAGCACCTTGGGGAGATGTATTCGCACATGAAAATCGCGCGATCGCGGTGGAAGATGCGGACACCGACGAGGGATTCGCCCCCTACCGGGAAGCCGCACAAAAAGAGGGATACCGCGCCGCCTACAGCACGCCATTACTCGGGTTTAACGGCGAGCTTATCGGCTGCTTGGCCACCTATTTCCCCCAGCCCCATCGTCCCTCGCCGCAAGAGCAGTCTCGGGTGGAACTATACACCCGCCAAGCCGGTTGGGCGATCGCCAATGGGCGGCTTTACGAAAACCTGCAAGCCTCCCGCGCCGAATTAGCTCAGTCCAAAGCCCGCTATCGGATTATGGGAGAAGCCCTGCCGTTTGGCGTCTGGATGTGCGACCCCCAGGGCAATCCGCGTTACCTGAGCCAATCCTTCCTCGATCTGATACAAATGACCCTGGAAGAGTGCCAGGAATTCGGCTGGATGAAACGACTGCCCCCGGAGGCGGTGGAACCCACCAAGCAAGCGTGGCAGCACTGTGTGGCAACCGGAGACTTTTGGGATTGGGAACATCGAATTTTAGGAGCCGATGGCCAGTATCGCACCATGCTATCCCGGGGACGTCCGGTGCGAGACGATCGCGGCCAAATCGCCAGTTGGGTGGGAATCAATCTGGATATCAGCGATCGCAAGCAAATGGAACGAGAACGGGTAGAACTACTCGCACAAGTAGCCACCAAACAGCGATTACTCGAAGCCGTCTTGCAGCAAATGCCGGCAGGGGTGGTGGTGGCAGAAGCCCCCAGCGGGCGGTTATTCTTGATGAACGAACAGGTGCGACACATCCTCGGCGGCGATTATCCCACCGTCGAGGGGATAGAAGACTACCTGCGGGACTATCAAGTGTTCTATCCCGACGGACGCGCCTATGCCCCAGAAGAACTCGCCCTGGCAAGAGCGCTGCAAACCGGCGAGGTGGTCATCAATGAAGAAGCGGAGATTTTGCGCTTGGATGGCAGCCGTTGTATCGTTTTAGTCAATGCTGCCCCAGTGCGCGATGCCGAAGGTAACATTATCGCCGGCGTGGCCGCATTTTACAACATCACCGATCGCAAGCGGGTGGAAGCAGAACGGGCGAAACTGCTGGAGCAAGAACAGCAAATGCGCGAACTGGCTGAGGATACCACGGAACGGATCGGTCGCCTGCAAGCGGTAACCACCTCACTTTCGGAAGCGGTGACGGCTTCTCAGGTGGCGGAAGCGATTCTCTCTTCCGGACTAGCCGCATTAGAGGCTAATGTGGGCACGATCGCCCTCATCAGCGAGAACGGCAAAGGATTCCACATCCTCCGCAGCGTGGGCTATCCCCCGGAAATTACAGCGGCTTGGTCGCACTTCAGTATTGATGCGCCGGTGCCGATCGCCGATGCGGTGCGTTCCCGTTCCCCGATTTGGCTGGAAAGTCGCGAAGCGTGCAACGAGCGCTATCCGGATTTGGCCGAGATTAACGCCATTTGCGGCAATGGCGCTTTGGTGGCTATCCCTCTCATCCTCAACGATCGCCCCATCGGCGCACTGGCATTCGCCTTTCCGGAAAACCGGCACTTCGATCGCGACGATCGCTCCTTTATCCACGCCCTGGCGCAACAGTGCGCTCAGGCCCTCGAGCGATCGCGGCTGTTTGAAGCAGAACAAGTGGCACGCGCGGAAGCGGAAAACGCCTTAACCGCACTACAGCACAGCGAAGCGCGCTTCACGCAGTTGGTGGAATCCAATGTAATCGGAATTGTCATCGGCAATTTTCACGGGCAGATTACTTATGCTAACGATGCCTTTTTGCACATGCTGGGCTATACGCGGGCGGAACTGGAAGCCGGGGAATTGTGCTGGAACGAGATGACCCCGCCGGAATATTGGCCCCTGGATTGGCGATCGCAAGCGCAAATGCTCGCCTGGGGACATTGTACCCCCTATGAAAAAGAATTTCTCGCGAAAGACGGCAACCCGGTGCCGATTTTAATCGGAAGTGCCTTACTCGATGGCTATCAAGACACGGCGGTGTGCTTCGTGCTGGACTTGACCCAGCGCAAGCAAGCCGAGGCACAACGCGATCGCCTCCTGGAACGGGAACGCGCCGCCCGCGCTGAAGCGGAATCGGCTAACCGGATTAAAGATGAATTCCTCGCGGTATTATCTCACGAACTCCGCACGCCGCTCAATCCGGTTCTCGGCTGGGCGAAACTGCTGCAACTGCGAAAGTATGACGAGTCCACTCACCAGCGCGCCTTAGAAACCATCGAGCGCAATGCGAAGTTGCTCTCGCAGTTGATTGAGGATTTACTGGATGTGTCGCGGATTCTGCGAGGCAAGCTGCTGCTGAAGGTGTCTGAGGTGAATCTGAACTCCACCATCGAGGCAGCGATCGAAACGGTTCGCTTGGCGGCACAAGCCAAGTCGATTGCTGTTCGCACACAGTTCGATGCCTCGGTGACGGTGTTGGGAGATGGCAACCGCCTACAGCAAGTGCTGTGGAATCTGCTGACCAATGCAGTGAAGTTTACCCCCAGCGGCGGCGAAGTGACCGTGGGCTTGCATCGCGAAGGCGATCGCGCGGTGATTCGCGTCCGGGATACGGGGATGGGCATCGACCCGCAGTTTTTACCCCATGTATTTGAGTATTTTCGCCAAGCCGATAGCACTACCACGCGCTCGTTTGGCGGCCTGGGCTTGGGGTTGGCCATTGTCCGCTATTTGACGGAATTGCACGGCGGTACGGTGCTGGTAGAGAGTGAGGGTGTCGGTGGAGGCGCTACCTTTACCGTGATGTTACCCCTGCGGGGAATGTCGGCAGAAATGATAGATGAGGGAATTGTGCCACCGCAGTCCTTTACTCTGGAGGGGATGAAAGTGTTAGTGGTGGATGATGAAGCGGATAGTCGGGAATTAGTAAGCGCGATCTTGCAGAATTATGGCGCGCAGGTGCAGGTGGAGGCGTCGGGGACTGCGGCTTTACAGGCAATACCCACGTTTCAACCGGATGTGCTGGTTAGCGATATCGCTATGCCGGATATGGATGGCTATATGCTGTTGCGCCAAGTGCGCGCTTTAGCGCCAGATGCCGGGGGCGAAATCCCGGCGATCGCCCTGACGGCTTATGCTGGCGATCGCGACCGCGATCGCATCCTGGAGGCGGGTTTCGCTCAACATGTAGCCAAACCCATCGACGCTGAAGCGTTGGTGGCGGCTATCTCTCTGTCGGTTCGCACTCACACTCCCTAACACTGCCGATATGGCTGGAAAACTGGTCTGGCGTGGCGGTTGGGGTTATCCCCATGCGCGGGAATCTCCAGGTATTACAAATGCCTTGTGCTATCGGTTGCGATCGCCATTCATCCCCGCTTTAACTGCTATAATGGGAACACTGGTGCGAATCGTTCCCCGTCACTCCCCCCATAACCACAGCAGGGACACCGCTTTCGCTGTGCCCCTGCATCGAAACATATAAATCAAACTCCTTTATCTTGCGGGCAATCCCCCGCCTTGCGATTATCAGCATTGGATCGATGACGCCTCCATTCAGCGGCGCGAATACACAACGGGATGGGTCGCAATTTCTCTAGCTTGTCCTTGCTGCCCTCTCGCCTTATCCTTGAAAGGAATTAGCGATGTCAGCTACAATCCGATCGAATTGCGGTTGCAGCGATCGGTCGTATTGTATTTCTAACACTTTGATGTCGCCATCGCTGCGAATTCTTTTGTGATAAAACACCTGCCCATTTTGATATCCGGACACCACAAACCAATTGTCACCGAGTCGTTGATAGGTGACTTCCAGATTGCCCGGTTCTCCTTCCATCCCTTCGCGAATGGTTTGGCGATATAAATCTTCTAGAGTTTTGTCGAAGATATCGTGATACCCATACACCATCATCTCGATGTTTCCGCTTTCCGAAACGAACTCTTGACCGTCGCCGTTGGTGGGTTCGCCTTGCGGAATTAACATATTTTCCGGATAGTCCACCGAATAGTTAAATCGGTCGTTATAATAGGTTTCGTAGCGGACGCGATCTTCCTTGGAAATCTCCGGCGGCGCTTGGGCGATCGTCCGGTGGGGTGCGAGGGTGGTCATTTTCGCCTCTACATACGCGGGATTTCCCGTCGCGTTGCCCACCCTGATTTCATTCGCTCTTTCGCTGCGGGCCGGTACCGTCTCGCTAGCCGCAAAGCTAATGGCCACTGTGGCCACGATTGCATACCCGAGATTTCCCAAAACTTTGTGTATGGGTGGAGTAGAATGATTGTCGATCATATACTCTCCTCTCCTCCTTTCTTGACTGCTTCGCGATCGCCGTCAGGGTTGGCGCGCTGCAAATGACGGCGATTAAAGTGTGGTTTTTTTATTCAGCTATCTCCTGTCTGTAGCATAACAAATTTTTGTCCGTTTGTCAGCCCTCTGAGCGTAAATTTTGGGGAATTTTTAGATTCGAGGGAAATCTCGGTGGGCAGGTCAGAGAAATGCGCGCACCCTAACCGGGGACAACTGGACAAAACGAATCCCTCCTGGTTAGAAATCGGCTGGGTTCGCCATCTGGGAAGCGGGAAGCTTGATGCTGGGGTTGGGCATCGCCATGCATCCCAATAGTGGCGGCGCAATGCGCCACCACCACACCGGAAGCCAATCCTATGACGAAACCGCTTGGTAAGTTTTAAACCCACCGGTGAGGTTATACACGTCAAACCCCTGGAGACGCAGGGCGCGGGTGGCGTAGTAAGCGCGCTGACCCACTTGGCAATAGACCCACAGTGGCCGATCGCGCGGTAACTCATCCATGCGTTCTCGCAACTGAGACAGGGGAACGTTAACCGCCCCTTCCAGATGACCCGCCTCAAACTCGCCCGGTTCGCGCACATCTACAATCGTGGCATCGGTGCCCTCGATATCCTCCCAGTGAACCACCGGCGCATCGCCGCGCAACCCATTGGCTGCAATCATGCCCGCCATGTTTACCGGGTCTTTGGCCGCCCCGAATTGAGGTGCGTAACAAAGTTCCGCTTCTTCCAGGTCGAATACCGTAGAGTGACGCTGAATCGCCATCGCGATCGCGTCGATTCGTTTTTCGATGCCTTCTTCGCCTACCGCTTGCGCCCCGAGCACCTTGCCCTCGGGTACCGAAAACAGCATTTTCATCGCGATCGGTTTCGCCCCGGGATAATAGCCCACGTGATGGCCGGGATGCAAATATACTTTCTCGTACTCTATCCCCACCTGACGCAGGGTTTTTTCATTCGCCCCCGTGGCGGCCATAATCAGATCGAACGCCCCGCAAATCGTAGTGCCCTGCACCCCGCGAAACTTGGCATCGCGGCCAAAAATATTGTCAGCGGCAATTCGTCCTTGGCGGTTCGCCGGACCGGCTAGGGGAATTAACACCCATTCCCCGGTCACGTAGTCTCGCACTTCTACCGCATCGCCTACCGCCCAGATGCGATCGTCATTGGTTTTCATGTTCTCGTTGACGCGGATGCCGCCTTTTTCGCCGATGTCTAACCCCGCATCCTTTGCCAGCTTGGCTTCCGGACGCACGCCAATCCCCAAAATCACCAACTCCGCTAAGTGAGTATTGCCCGATCGCGTTCGCACGCACAGGCGATCGTCCGCAGTTTGCTCGAACTTGCTCACTCCATCCCCAAGCAAAAGCTGCACGCCACTGGCTTGCAGGCGTTGGTGAACCTGGGTCATCATCTCCGGATCGAAGGCCGGCATCACTTGCGGTAGCATTTCTACTAGGGTTACGGAAATGCCGCGATGCAGCAGGTTTTCGGTCATTTCTAACCCGATAAAGCCGCCGCCGACTACTACCGCTTGTTTCACCTGGCGATCGCTAATCCACTGGCGAATTTTCCGACTGTCGGGAATGGTTCGCAAGGGAAAAATCCCCGGTAAATCGATGCCTTCTAGGGGAGGACGAACCGGGGCCGCACCTGGGGCTAAGACCAAAGCATCGTATTTTTCGCGATAAATCTCGCCGGTTTGCAGGTTTTTGACTTCGATTTCGCAGGCGTCGCGATCGATACTCAGCACTTCGTTTTCCACCCGCACTTCGATATTGAAGCGGTTTTTAAATAAGTCCGTGTTAGCCACCAGGAGTTTTTTCTCCTCGGTAATCACGTCGCCCACATAATAGGGTAAGCCACAGTTGGCAAAGGACACGTAAGGCCCGCGATCGAAAATGATGATTTCGGCATCTTCGGACATGCGACGCGCCCGGGCAGCACAAGATGCGCCCCCCGCTACGCCACCGACAATTAAAATTCGTTTGCTCATGTTGTCGATTCATTCTGATTTTGGTCAGCAGGCGATCGCGACAGTGCCGATCGCAGACAGCAGGTCATACAATCCCCGCTGTTCTTTCGTTATTTTAAGATAGTTTGCGTGGCATGGGTAGGGTGTGTACGAAAGGCCCTGTCACGGCGATCGCCGATCGGGGTCAATCCGCCTTGAGGTGGATCGGTACCGATGCTTACTCTCTAGGAAGATAACCATGTATTTCTCTAACCTCCCCCGTGAGATAAACATGTATTCCTCTGACTTCCCGTGAGGTAAAAATTCTTCCTTTGTCCCCCCCCCTTTCCAAGGGGGGGAAGGGGGGGATACGAGGTAAAAATTCTTCCTTTGTCCCCCCCTTTCCAAGGGGGGGAAGGGGGGGATACAAGGACAACGGCAGGGGGATCCAAGGAGAATGGCCGGGGATCCAAGGGGACCGGCGGGGGATCCTAACGGTTCGATCGTTAAAAAAAATGGTATCACCACTTGCCAGATCCGGCCCGAAGACCACCCACTGTTCCAGCAACCCCCTTGACGGGGCTGGTGGTGCTGTGCATACAACTGTTTCACCCCGTCAGTGGAGGTGGGAAACGCCTCCCAACCCCTACAATAGACCGATAGAAAATAGTCACCGAGACAAAACCCATGTCCGAACCTTCAACCCATCCTCGTCTCGCCATTGGGATGCAATGGCTCAACCCTCTCCCCCGATCGCGGTGGCGATGGGTCTTCTCTGTTACCTTTGCCAGCATCATGGCGTTTTTCCCCACCGCCGTTTGGGCTGCCCAGCGGATTTTCTTTTTTATCGGTCCGTTGGAGTTTTCGGTGCAAATCGATGCCCTGGAAGCCTTCGCGGAACGCGGTGCGATCGATGATGAATTGCAGTTCTATCTCAATCGAGCAGATGCAGAATCTCAAGCCGCGTTTCGCGAAGCTCTCACCCGGCAGTTCGCGATCGACCCCCTGAAGCTGACGCGGTTTTTCAATACTCCCCTCGGCGAAGATATTCTCACCCGCATGGGGCAAGGTATTAATTTGCCCAGTGGGGGAAATGGGAAATACGCCATTCGCGCTGCACTCACCGCCGCCGCATTTGAGCCGGAAGGGCTGACGATTTTGAATGTCCTCTCGGCGTTTCCTACGGATATTCGCTTGAATACCCAAAACTTGGTGAGTGGCGTGAAGGAACTGGAACGGGCGATCGCGGTTACGGAACAAATGTTCGATCGCGTGGCTCAGTTGTCCTCAGTGGCGGCATCCAGGGAACGCTCGGTCAACTTTTCCACTCTGCCAGACCTGCGTCAGCCGGGGGATTTCGGCGTGGTGCGAGAAACCTGGAAGTTGACCGATCCGCAACGCGATCGGCAGTTTCGCGTTTTGCTCTACAAACCAGAACGCTGGAGAGCGGGTAATACCCCGGTGGTGGTCTTCTCTCACGGCTTGGCCTCCAATCCGGAGGATTTGACCGAACATGGGGCACATCTAGCCTCCTATGGCTATCTGGTGGCCATTCCCCAACATCCCGCCAGCGATACGGAGCAACTGTTGGACGTGCTAGCCGGGTATGACAACAAAATTTTTCCCGCCTCGGAGTTTATCGATCGCCCCCGGGATGTGAGCTATGTTCTGGACGAACTGGAACGGCGCAATGTTTCGGAATTTGGCGGGCGGCTGGATCTGGAAAATGTGGGCGTGGTAGGTCACTCTTTCGGCGGCTATACGGTGTTGGCTCTGGCAGGGGCACAAATCGATTTCGATCGCCTCCAGGCAACTTGTGGGGAAAGCAGGTCTTGGAATGTGTCTTTGTTACTCCAGTGTCGCGCCTTGCAGTTACCTCGGAAAACTTACTCGTTTCGCGATCGCCGGGTTGCCGCTGCGATCGCGGTTAATCCGGTGAATAGTAACATTTTCGGTTCCCAGGGTTTGGCGGAAGTTTCCATTCCCGTTATGTTGGCGGGGGGAAGTCTAGACCCAGCAACTCCGGCAATTTACGAACAGTTACGCTCTTTCCCTTGGTTGGGTTCCGCTGAAAAGTATCTCATCCTGGCAGAAGGACAAGCTCACGTCGATTTCTCTCGTCTGGATGCCGGTTTCTCTCGCACGTTAAACTCGTTCTCGCAAATTACTCTCCCCAGTCCGGACCTGCTCAATACCTACGGTAATGCCATGCTGCTGGCTTTTTTTCAGGTGTACGTTGCGGAAAATTCAGAGTTTTTGCCTTATCTACAGTCGTCTTATGCAAGTTATCTCAGCCAAAACCCGTTCGGTCTGTTCCTTATCGATGAGTCGCAAGTGGATACTTTAATTCATCTGTTAGTGGAAGCGGAATTGTTTGAGTCGGATTAACCGATTTCTCTGGTTTTCTCTGCTTCTCTCTCTCTCTCTCTCGTTCCTAGGCTCAGCCTGGAAACGCCTCTAGTCTCTCGTTCCTAGGCTCAGCCTGGGAACGCCTCACCTTTGGGCCGGTGCGTGACCCCCGAAATAGAATCGGGCGGCATTCCCCAAGGTTGGCGGCGAGGGTCACGCACCCTACGGGTGGGTTGGGGCTAGCGCGTGAGGACGGCGCGGAATCTTATTTGGTTTTCTCGCACTTTGTCCATCGCTTCGTTTACCCGATCGAAGGGGAAGGTTTCTACAATCGGGGCAATGCCAAAGCGATCGGCGATCGAGAGCATTTCCATCATCATGGCGCGTCCCCCAATCGGCGAAGACATCACCCGCCGCCGCTTGACGAGCAATGACAACAGGGGAATGGTCAGGGGTTCGTCGGGAACGCCGGCCATGACCAAGGTACCATCGGAATCGAGATACTCTATATATGCCGCCCAATCTAAGCTCACCGGCACGGTACTGAGCAAAATATCCAATTTGCGATCGGGTTCGGGGGGATTGCTACCTTTGGGAATCACGATCGCATCTTGCGCCCCCATCTCTCTGGCAAATTGGGCTTTATCCTCGGAGGTGGTAAATACGGTCACCCGATTTCCCAGCTTGCTGGCAAATTGAACCGCTAAATGCCCCAATCCGCCAATCCCGATAATCCCGATTTCTTGCCCGGAGGTCATCCCGCCATAGCGCAATCCGGAATATACCGTGATTCCGGCACATAACAGCGGTCCGGCAACTTTGGTCTCGATGCCGGCAGGAATGTGAAAGGCAAAACGGGAATCCACGATTAAATAATCGGCAAACCCGCCTTTGCTATCTATAATTAAGGGTTTGTTTTCGTCGCAGAGATTTTCATTGCCACTGAGACAGTCGCGACATTGAAGGCAGGAGGAGGCTTGCCACCCCACTCCTACGCGATCGCCCACTTTCAAATTCGTCACTTCCGACCCAATTTCCACCACTTCCCCGATGACTTCATGTCCCGGAATCACCGGATACTCCGACATCCCCCAATCATTGTCAATTACATGAATGTCCGAGTGACAAATCCCACAGGCTAATACCCGAATCGTGCAGTTGTGCCCTTCCACGGGCGTGACGTCAAACTGATACGGATCGAGATTCGCACTTTTTTCGTAAGCAGCATAGGCGTTAACTGTTCTCATCTCTATTTTCCTCGTTACTCTACTCTGCGGCAATTGCTACAATCTTACCGCCTCGGGGTTCTCCATGCACCGGATCTCGCTTCAACTGCGTTTCACCTGCGAAGACATCGCCCACTGAACTGCCCCGGGAAATAATCGATAGGCTTCTGTCGCCATCCACGCCGGTCCGACGATCGCTTCGTCCTTGCCCTGTTTTAGTGCATCCCAAATCGCGGCGGCAATCTCCTCCGGTTGACTCGCCCAAAAAGATGCGATCGCCCGATCCATTTGCTCCCTCATTCCACTCACCGCCTTGTCATCTTCCCCCCGAAACATGGCCCTTTCCATAAAATCGCTCTTGATGACCCCCGGATGAATAGCACACACTTGAATCCCCAACGGGGCGAGTTCCAATCGCAGGGTCTCGGTTAACCCAGTAACGGCATATTTGCTAGCACAGTATGCCGTCATCTTCGGTAAGGGCATTTTTCCCCCCAATGACCCCACATTCACAATCGTCCCTTTCCCTCTGGCAATAAAATGAGGCACCAGTTGCTCGATGGTGTAAACGTAGCCCCAAAAATTCGTATCCATGATTCGCTGCCAATCCTGGCGCGAGGTTTCCTGAATCGGTCCGCTCAAACAAATCCCGGCATTGTTAATTAAAACATCAATCTGTCCGTAAACCTTCAACGCTTCCCGGCACAGATGCTCTACTTGTTCCGGATTGCCCACATCCGTGCCCATTGCCAATGCTTGACGCCCCATCTGCTGCACTTGGGTCGCGACTTCTGTTAGTCTATCTACCTGACGCGCTGCCATAATGATGTCATAGCCTTGTTGGGCAAATAACAGGGCCGTTGCTTTTCCGGTTCCTTGGGATGCCCCGGTAATTAAAACAGTCGGTGCCATTGTTTGTTCTGTTGAGTGGACTTTGCCCGTTAGTTTATCGAAGTTTTCCCTTTCGTTGTGGCTAACACGGAAGCTGCCGTTCCCGTACTGTATTCTATGGCGGTTTGTAATTTGTAAGGAGTTTCTCTATGACCCCAGAACCCAATTTCCATCGGGCAAAACCCCATCAACTCTCTTATCGCAATTGGACGATTTTGGTGTTTCCCACCGCCGATGGCTATCGCCCTCTCTGTTTGGCTTCGGAAACTCAGGTGCTCAGCGATGGCACCCCCTCTCCTACCCCAGAAGCCGCGATCGCGGTTGGCAAACGCTGCATCGATCGCGCGATCGCCACCCAAAATGTCGCCTAGCTTGCCACTCGTCCTATATCAAATCAGCATTCTGCAATACCTTTTACCGCGCTTATTTTTTTAAGTTGCATATCTTTTTTCCTCCATTCGCCGCAGGTAGGATGGGCAATGCCCATTCTACTCCTTTTATTCCGCCGCTTTCTTGTCTTTTGCGGAGATTAATTCCCTACCCTAATATGCAAATAAAATGTTTTTTTACCCGGCTGCCCAAAAAAGAAAACATCCCCCAGGGAAGGGATCGCCGCGAAAATCCGAGTGCTGAAATTTGGGCTTTTCCCTTTCCCTGGCTTATTTTCACCCTTTCCGCTTACACCGTGGCAGGTTCGAGTAATTTGATGTTGGAATAATCGAACTCGGTGGTGATATTTTCCCCGTTGGCTTGGGAACGGATAACCTGATGGGTCATAATGCAATAGTCCCCGATCGCCTCGTAGGTGTCCTCAAATTCCACTTCGCGGAGGATTTCGTGGGTTTCCGGGTTGCGGAATATGGCATCGTAGTGCGTGGCGATATATCCTTTGCCCGTGTCGAGGCTTTCGTGGGTGTCGATGGTAAATGCCATCCGCCCCATCACTCGCCGCACTTGGCAAATCTCTGTGCCTCGGATTTTGTAGTTGGATCCCATCGCATCCCCTTGCACGAGGATTTCTAAGGCTCCGCGATCGTCGGTTTCTCCTCGGCTAAAGCTGTTTTTCCCATGCGCGCTCTCAAAGCTGTTTCGCTTGCGGTGGGTGACGATATCGCGCAATTGGGTGTAAACGCTTTGTTGCACGTCTTCGTCTTCGATTCCGCTGACTTCTACGCTCATGTCGGGATTGATGCGAATCTGCCCGCTATAGGTTTCTTCTCCCTGTTTAATTTGGATGTCGGCGCGGTATCCGGGAAAGTTATCATCCCAGGTATAGCGGTTTTCTTGATACTCCCCGCGCTGAAGACGCGGGGATTCTTAAGCAGTCCAAAACTGAACTCTTAAAGGCATTATCAAAGTG
>NZ_JAYFEQ010000479.1:0-59998 GCF_055795085.1 Phormidium sp. CCY1219
TAGGCTGGTCAGGTGGTTAGAAGTACAAGCCCCTGGCTTTAGACATGGGGTTGGTTTCTACGGAGTCCCTGACAGAACAGAGATTTTCCCAGACAAAAGGATGGGGAAATGCACAGCGATCGCCGTTTTATAGAGACGCCATTCAGAGGAGAGTCCAACTCCAGCGCCGAACCGCGTTGAAAGCACAGAAATCCCGATGGCTGCCCAATATTTCCACAGAAATTGGCGACGACTAAAGTCAAGGCACCGCCGGAAAATCCCCGTGGAGAATTGGATGGGAACAGGCAGTGGCGGGGAAAGATCTGGAAAACTAGAACCCCGCGAGTGCGCCCGATCCCAATTGCCCGGGGATAATGGGAGTTTCTGCATCATACCAAATCCGGCTGATATGGATCTAAAAGGGGCGAGAACCTCCCTCAGTGGCGAACCCCAGAATCCTCGCGGGGCTAAAAGCACCGAGCCGTGTTGCTTCGCCAACAAACGCTCCGCCATTCAAATGGATACCTTTGACAGGTTGATGCGCTTAGGAGATAACAAAAGAAAACGCCGAAGAATGTCCCCGAGCAGCCCACTCCAACAGCATCTTCCATGAAAGCGCTTTGCCAGGAGGGTCAAAATTGTCCGTCAGGGTTGGGGGAGATGAGGAGAAGAGATATGCAGCGGGGTAGGGGGAGGGAAAAATAAAAATACCCCTTCGCGAAATCGGCGATCGCGCTCGTCATTGGAGCCATCTTGCTGTGGAGCTAGGTGCAAAATCCCCCTAGGGGAAGGGGGCGAAAACTGGAAGTGGGGAGGCACAGCGGGATCGATCTAGGGGACTAGAGACAAAAGGGAAAACAGAGCGAGGGAGGCGATCGCTGGGGGAAACAAGCCGCTCGAAGGCGGATTGAACCCGAGCGATGGGTTCAGAAAACAGCACACAGACAAAAGAGCGGGGATGCGATCGCGCCGTTGGAGGATCGCGAGTAAAACAGAATCGCCAGATTAAAATCCTTCCTCGAGACAGAGCCGCCAGATAAGACGGTAGAGTGAGATTGCAGCATCGTTAAAATCGTGGGGCAAGGCGAATCGATTGAGACAAAAACAACTGAGACTCCCCCGGAGTAGAAAATGTGGCAAAACGCCGCAACGCTTGTGGGCCTTAACCCCGGTGAGATTCAAACGATTTTAAGGAGATTATTTGAGTGGCATGCAGGGAAATTTGAATGAAATCGACATCCGTAGCATCCTGCAACTCGTTGAGTTGGGGCAGCGAACCGGCGAACTGTTCGTAGAGGCATATGGGAGCCAGCCCACTGGCGCAGGGGGCTTGCGCGAGAGCGTGCGTGACAGCTTAGCCTATCGCCAACCCTACCGAGAGCGATCGCGCAGTGGCGAGCAATCCTGGTTTGTATTTTTCGCCAACGGGCAAATTATTTATGCCGCCGACACCGATACCAGTTTGTTGCGTCTGCGCGACTATCTGCGTCGCTACAACCTCGAAGAAGCATTAGATTCGATTGAAAACCCAGCGATTTCCGCCACCAACGCCTTAGAGTATGGGTATCTGTGGGCATTATTAGAAAACCACATCCTCACCCCCGCGCAAGGGCGCAGTATTATCCAAGGGATGGTGGGCGAAACCCTATTCGATCTGCTCAGCCTGCACCAAGGATCCTTTATTTTCGAGATGGGGCCAGCACTAGCGCCGCAATTAACCACCTTAGAAATAGGGCCATTAGTCACCAAAATTATGAAGCAGGTGCAAGAGTGGAAGCAGTTTCATCCCCACATTCAGTCTCCTTCCCAGTGCCCCATCATCTCCGACGCCGCGCAGATGCGCGAAGCCTTGCCCGAAAATACCTTTAACAATCTCAATCGGTGGGCCGACGGCAAAACCAACCTGCGTCAAATGTCGCGCTATTTAAACCGAGACATCTTAACCGTTGCCCGAGCCATCTACCCCTTCGTTCAGCTTGGATTAGTGCAATTATTCTATCCAGAATCCCAGGAAGGGGGAGGGTCTAACCCAGAATTGGGATTAGATTCGATCGCAAACATTCCGCGAGTCGTTTGTATTGAAGACGATCTCAGTGTTGGCAAAGCCGTAGAATCGATCCTCGCCCAACATGGTTACGAAGCCACCGCCCTGATGAATCCACTCAAAGCCCTTAGTTTGGTCTTCCAACTCAAACCCGACTTAATTCTGTGCGATATTACCATGCCGGAACTGGATGGGTATGAAATTTGCGCCATGCTGCGTCGCAGCAGCGCCTTTCGCCAAACACCAATCGTGATGCTCACCGGGAAAGATGGGTTTATCGATCGCGTGAAAGCCCGGATGGTAGGATCCACTGATTACTTGACCAAACCCTTCGGCGAGAGTGAACTATTAATGCTCGTGGAAAAATATATCGGTCCGGGCGATCCAGAGCATCCAGAACCGGATAGTTTATTAGCCGACGCTCTCGACGGAGAACTCTAGTGGGCGAGGAAATCGATCCGGTTTTTCCAGGTTGCATTTTCCACCACAGGGTAGTTCCATTAAATCTTCGGTGACTTAACAGACGATCGCGCGGTTGACGAGATAAACTATAATTAGCGCAAAACAAAACAGTCGGTACGTTCAAGACTGCCTTGAGCTCATCCCGATGAACCCAACTTGGTTGAGTCCCCAACCCAAATGCCGCTTGAGAACCCCAACCACTTCTTTTGAAGAAGGGTCTCTGGCTAGCCCCACCTCCCCGAACAGCACCCCTCTCTCAGCTCAAAAAATTAAGACCTTTGGCATGCATGGGTGGGGAAGGTGTTATTTTTAGGGGGAGAAGGTGTCAATCTTAAATAAGAGTAGTGCGTGACGCGACACCGCAAGGGGTGGCAAAATGGCCCGTAGGAATTCAATCCAGGTCAAGCATCTAAAGGTGCGTGACGCCAACCGCAATGGTTGGGAGAATGGCCTGTGGGGATTTGACCCGCGTCCCGCACCGACTTTGCGTTTGAAAACCGATCGGCGTCAACTGTGTTTAACACCCGTGAAATTTTGCGAACAATCCTCCCCAATACCGGATGGCATGACTTTGATGCAACATTGGATCCACCAAGCCCGCCGGCGTGCGATGGGTTCGGTTAAGATATTGACCCAGCTTTTCACCGAACGGAAGTTATGAGTACAGTTCTGGTTGTGGAAGACAGCGTCACGCAACGGGAGATGATCTCAAACCTACTAAAAGGGTGTGGGATAAGTGTTACCGTGGCGAGTGATGGTCTCGAAGCATTAGAAAGAATTCAGGATAATTGCCCCGATCTGGTTGTCCTCGATATTGTCATGCCTCGGATGAATGGGTACGAAGTCTGCCGGCGTCTCAAGGCGGATCCCAAAACGCAAAACGTGCCAGTCGTAATGTGTTCTTCAAAAGGCGAAGAATTCGATCGCTACTGGGGGATGAAACAAGGCGCTGATGCATATATTGCCAAACCGTTCCAACCCACTGAACTGGTGGGCACGGTCAAACAGCTATTAAGAAGGTAGGGTGTTGTAAATCATGGTGGGTAATCCGGACTTTTTAACAGGTGTGGGCCTGGAGCAGGCTCCGGAATTTCAAGAGTTAGAAAGCCCTGAAGGAGAGTTGCACCTTCGGTTTTACGTGCCTTCGGGAAATGAGTTTGCCTTGGGTGCCACAGGAATTCGCGAGGTCATTTCTCATTCTCCCGAACGGATTACGCCGATTCCAAACGTCTCGTCGTTACTGTTGGGCACGCTCAATATTCGGGGAAGAGTCATCTGGGTCGCAGATCTCGGTCAATTTCTCGGCGATCCAACCCCACTCAACACCGATCGCGCCGAAATTCCAGTCATTGCAGTGGAAGACCAAGAAACTATTCTAGGGTTAGCAGTGGACAAAATTGTCGGTATGGACTGGCTGGATGTGGAGCAGGTACGTCTTCCCACCAACGTTCCAGATAGCATGGCTCCTTTTCTTCGGGGTGAATGGGTATTACCAGACAAAAAAGAGCAATCGGACAAAAAAGAGCAACAGAAAGAACACGACGAACAGGACAAACAGAACCAACAGAACCAACAGAAAGAACAGAAAGAACGAATTCTCCGGCTGTTGGATCAGGTGGCAATTGTGCGATCGGCACGCTGGGCCGCATGAGGACCTTGATAGAGGGAGGTGGGCAATACGGTCCGCAGCGCATCCTCCGAAACCCCATTAACGGGCAACACAACAGCATTTTGAGCACAGACTAGGAAGGGGCGCACCACCCCGGCACGCACCGGCAGGAGGAGGCAAATGGCATCAAGCACAGATTATCAACAGGAGTACGAACAAGCATTAACGGCTTATACCGACAAAAATTATGAAGAAGCCGCCACAATCGTCAATCAGTTAGTCGAACATTTCCCCGAAGATCCCAGTGCCCGATTACTTGCCGGTCACATCTACTGCTATGGACTCCAAATGTATGATGTGGCACTCGAACAGTACCAAGGGGTGTTGAGCTTAACTGAAGATCCAGCTTTTATCGAGGGAGCCTCAGAAGGCATTGCCTATGCTGAGGAATACGCTACATCAGCTAGTTTTGACCCAGACTCCGATCTCGAAACTAGCGACAACTACCTGGATTTAGATGACAATCAGCTCGAACTCGAAGAACCCCAAGAAGATACAGCACTCTATGAAGACCTATCCGAGGAAATTTCAGACAGTTACTATGAAGACCTCTCGGAAGAAATAGACGAGGATCTTTCCGGTGCGCCAATCGATTCGGAAGCGTCAAGCTATAACGAAAGCTTGGCGCTGAGCCAAATGGATTTGGAGGAAAGCGACATCACCTCAACCCTCGAGGATCCCGACGCCGAAATGGCGATCGGGGACATGGAACTTGACGAGAATCCGTTCGACGCCAGTCTAGAGGACTTTGAGGAAGAAGAGGACAATCCTTTTGCCGAGGCAAGTACCTCTTTTAATGATAATGATGAGGACCTCGGGTCAGATACTCAAACCTTAGACTCACAACAAGATCCTTTTGCCATTGATGATGAGCAACTCCTGGCAGAAGTCGAAAACGCCAACTGGAGCGATCCGCTCGCCACAGACTTACCTGACTTTTTGCCCACAGATGATGAAATGCCAGATCTGGTCGGAGAGGGCGAATCCACGACTTCCGGAGAGTCGTCCCCTTTTGACAACCCAGAATCCGATATGGATTTTGTGGAGAGCGCCACACCGTTTGACGAATTTGATGACGCATTTGAAGATGATGCCTTTGATTTTGAAGAGTCAAGCGACGAGAACGGCAGCACTGAGGCAACTTTCGATGAGTCAAACGCTCCTGAAAGTTTAGCAGAAAACGATGAGGAGGAGCAGACCCAGTACGCCATTCCCTCCGAGAGCGAAGAATTCGACGATGTTGGCGCACAATTCGACGCTTATCCCGACGAGGGAGATTCGGGTGAGGATATTCCCTATGATTTTGACGAAGACTTCCCTCCCCACCCGCTTTCGGAAGAAGAAGAAACCCTCTTAATGGGAGCGCAGGAGCTAGAAAATAACCCAGAATTAGAGTCGGCCAATTCCTTTACTTCCAACCAATCCGCCGAGACAAACGGGATCGCAGAAGAAGAGGATTTTGAAGAGGGCTACGAGACCCAAACTTTCGTTGCCGAACCTTCGAGTAACGGCTTCAACGCTTCAGATAGCTTCGATATGGAGGATTTTGACGAAGTTGCGGCCTCCGATAGCGCTTTGCAATCCGTTGATGATGAAACCGCCAACGGCATGTCAGACTCGGCTGATGTGCAAGGTGGGGTGGATTTTTTGGATGAACTCGAAGATTTGGAAGATTTCGGAAATATTCCAGATTTTGACTTGTCGGAAGATACCACCGGATCCACCACCGGCGGATTCGGCATGAGCGGGAGCAATGCGGTTTTCCAAGACGTGGATGATAACTACGACATCGGCGAGGATACCGATGGTTCGATCATTCGAGACGATGAAATTTTCAGCATGGCCGGCAGTGCCGAACAGGTTCCGGTATTTACCCAGCCTGAAAGTGCCCCGGTTGAATCGACGGTGAATGCCGAACCCGGACTTTTTGGGTTTTTGGAAAATGCTTCGCTCTATAAGAAGCAACTGTGGATGAGTCTGATCGCGGGAGCGGTGTCGGCGATCGCGGCAGCTAGCGTGTCTTATGCCTTTGCGGCTAAACCAAGTTGGCCTCAACCAATCAAGGATCCGCTCATGGCTCTTGCCGCAGGCGGCGCGAGTATTGCAACCTGCCTCGGAATCGGTGCGGCTAGCTCTAAACAGATTCGTCGATCCACTGACGATCTGCATGCACAATTCGATGCCATGTCTCAGGGCAATCTTTCTACCCGAGCTACGGTGTATTCCGAAGATGAACTGGGCCTGTTGGCCAATAAATTTAACCAAATGGCTCGGATCATCTATACCACCACCTCTGAGGCGCAGCGCAAGGCTGAAGAACAAGAGCAAGCTAAGGAAGACTTGCAACGACAAGTGATTCGGTTGCTCGATGACGTGGAAGGTGCCGCTCGCGGGGATCTGACGGTGCAAGCTGAAGTGACGGCTGACGTGCTCGGTGCTGTTGCTGACTCGTTTAATCTGACGATTCAAAACCTGCGCGAAATCGTTCTGCAAGTGAAATTGGCGGCCCGACAAGTGACGAAAGGTGCTACGGATAGCGAATCGTTCGCAAGAAGTTTGTCTTCCGATGCTTTGCGCCAAGCTGAAGAACTGGCGGCGACTCTCAACTCCGTGCAGGTGATGACTGACTCGATCCAGCGGGTGGCCGATAGCGCTCGCGAGGCTGAAGAAGTGGCTCGCTCTGCATCCGCCACTGCTATGAAAGGGGGTGAAGCAGTAGAACAAACGGTGGCGGGGATTCTGGAAGTTCGAGAAACCGTAGCAGAAACTACGCGAAAAGTCAAGCGATTGGCGGAATCTACTCAGGAAATTTCTAAGATTGTGGCTCTCATCGCCCAAATTGCGGGCAGAACTAACTTGCTGGCACTCAATGCTAGTATTGAGGCGGCTCGCGCCGGTGAAGCGGGTCGGGGTTTTGCGATCGTTGCCGATGAGGTGCGCCAACTGGCAGACCGCTCTGCAAAAGCTTTGAAGGACATCGAACAAATCGTGATGCAAATTCAGAGCGAAACTGGCGGCGTGATGATGGCAATGGAAGAAGGCACCCAGCAGGTGATTGAAGGGACGAAGCGCGCCGAACAAGCTAAGCGGGCGCTGGAAAATATCATTCAAGTGACCAATCGCATTGACGTTCTGGTGCGCTCGATTACGGCGGATACGGTGGAACAAACGGAAACTTCCCGTGCTGTGGCTCAGGTGATGCAAGCGGTGGAATTGACCGCTCAAGAAACTTCTCAAGAAGCACAACGGGTGTCGGGTTCTTTGCAAAACTTGGTCGGCGTTGCTCGCGATTTGCTGACCTCGGTGGAACGGTTCCGGGTCGAAACTGTAGAGCGTCGCTAGGGCGATCGCAGACCTCCCCATCCCTGAAGTTCCCCCGCCACTTTCCCCGTCTCATGCAGCTATTACAAATCGCTCTGTGTAATGCTGCAACCTAAAACTGCCATTTTCTCCACCCCTCCGAAGGGTAAACTTTTTAAGTCCTTCGGACAAGTTTAGCTCACGGAAACCTGTTTTTTGGTGGTAAAAATAGAGGATTCCCGAACAATGACCTCCAAACTTTTGGCTCGCGAATCCTCCTAACTTCCCCCTGATATTTTAGCAACCAGAAACCCTGTAGGGCAAAATTTTCCCGTCCCGTCCGATCGCCACAAAAACTCGGCTGATTTTTAACCTACTGCCTCCCCGAACAATCTCTACACAACAAGCAAGGCAATCTGCCAAGCAAATTAATCTGTTGGGGCGCTTAAAACATCGGCGAAAACTGCTGTAAATGCCCCGAACAACCCTTAAGTAAACGAAGGGATTCAATAGGTAAACTCTCCATTTTTGTGGAGCAAAACTAGCCTGAAATCTTCACCTCGGCTACAGTTAGAGCGTTGCTGTCGTAGAAGTTATAAGCAAGGGTGCAAACCTTTGCAGTCGCATTTATTGGGGGAGCCGAGCCTCGTTAACGAGTTAAAAACCAATTAAAAGCCACCCCCATATAATTTTAGTATGAAAAATACCCTAATTTAGGGGGTAATGATAGAGCGAACTGGGAAGGGGGATTCAATAATTTAGAGGGGATAAATACTCACGGCGAGGGGAATTAGCAAAAACGATCGCAAGGGGGAAAACACAGGTTAGAGAATTCGTGAAAAATCGTATTAGAGAGGGTTCTGGCTGCTCCCGAGGAGTTGGGCGGTTGGGGAGAATCAAAAAATCTCAATGGGTACAGAAAATCGGTACAGAGAAAGGGTATTAGAGAGCCGATAGAAGGACACAGGCAGATTCTCTAAAGCTGAGGGGCGAGAGGCATTGAGGAACAGAGGGATGGCGGGATAGATAAGGAACACCCTACTGTTTGAAAGTGGCACGAGGAACTAAGAAGCGAGAACGATATGGGGAATTCCATGCCAGAATTTAGAGATGGGGCAAAGGAGGATGTCAAAAAGGTTATCCTATAAATAGAGCAGTATCAAGATATTGAAAAAGCGATCGCCTTGTCGCTGCGCTTTTATGCCTTCTCCCAGGGGGTACCAAGGGACTCAGGATCGAGAGCCAATCATCAACCAGCAAGAACCAACAACCCAGAACCGAGAACCCAGAACCCAGAACCCAGGACAAGGGATAAAGGACAAGGGACGACGGACTCAGGACGAGGAATGGGACAGACGCTATGCAGCCGGAACAACGAGAGCGAATAATGGGCTATTTTATTGAGGAGGCCGCCGACCACCTCAATACGATCCAACAAGGGTTGCAAAATCTGCAAGCTACGGTGGACAATCCAGAAGAGTTGGCGGAAGTTTTCCGTGCGGCGCACTCCATCAAAGGAGGGGCGGCGATGGTGGGACTTGGAAGCATTCAAAAAATAGCCCTCAAGCTAGAAGATAGCTTCAAAGTGCTGCAGGAAAGCCCGGTGCAAGTGGATCCACAGCTAGAATCCTTGTTTTTGCAGGTATTTGAAGCGCTGCAGGAAAGATTAGAAACAGCTAGCAGTGCCCCGGGGAGTCTGACCTCAGAAAATGGGGAAGAAAGCCGCTGTTCGAGCGAGGCAGAAACGATCGCCCTAGAAAAGCACCTGAAGGAACTCGCCAAGCAGGGAGGACAGCGAAAACGCCAACCTGCCAAGAGTGCAGCCCTTCCTCGTCCGGAGAAAAAAGAGGCAAATCAAGCGATGGCTTCCCGGCGCAGAGATAATGACGAAGAGAGTGCCAGACAACTCATTTTCAAAAGTGATGTTCCGAGACGACTACAAGAATTGTTGCATTTGTTCAAGTGTGAAGACACGGAGCAGATTCGGCAACAAATGCAAGAAATTTGCCGGAAACTGAGTCAAGCGGGGGAGCAATTCGATCTGCACTTGTGGTGCAACTTAATAGACAAAATATCGCGAGCGATCGCGAATCCCAACCATACCTATCACACCCTCGCGCCGATTGCGCTCGAGCAAATCAAACAAGCCAGAGAACTAATTTTATCCCGAAGGGAGAGTGAAATTACCATCGCTCCCGAACTAGAAGCGCTTGTTCCCTTGCAACCCGTGACATCATCTGAGTCAGTCATCCGAGAAGACCACCCCTATAGTTCCAACGTTTCTCCTATGTCTAATCACTCCTCCAAAGCCAATCGAAATAAAGAAACATCCGAGAGCTTAAATCACCCCACCAGTGCCGCTGAGTTCTCGGAAAAAACGGCAAATACAGCTCGCGAAAAACAGCATCCCAAGTCAAGCGAACATTCAGGACCAGAAGTGGGAGCGGCAGAACTCAATAGTCTTGCGGACTTATTTGAAGGAGAATCCTCTTACTTCGAGGAAACCGAGTGGCAAGAAGCATCAGCCGAAGGCGAGAATGATTCTGCCCATGTCGAGGAAGCCAACGCCTGGGATTTAGCCGAGCTGACCCAAAGCGATGATTTTGAAGACTTGCTGTTTGACTCTGCGGAGATCGATTCTTCAGAAGTTTCGGGACTTCCCGACGATGATTTGGCCTTACTGTTTGGCTCCACCGAGTTTGGGGATTTGAGCGAACCCTTCGATGGGGGGGGTGAAAGCGAAAATGGGGAGCAGCTCGAAACCTTAGAGACGAGCGAAGATAACCTTGATGACCTCGGAGATTTATTCCAGGAAGAGGCTACCGAAGAACTGCAAGAACCGGATTTAGGAGAAGACTTGTGGGTTGAATCCAACGCCGGGAAGGCAGCAGATATGGCGGCAAAAGAAAAATCGGCGGGTGGAGCGGGCGATCGCAACAGATCCGCAGCTAAAGGAGCAGCTCAATCCAACCTAAACTCAGAAGATTCGGACTTTAGCGATCTGCTTGAAATTACAGGCTCTGACGAGAGCAACTCCGATGCAGCGACAGAGGATAACCTTGGTTTAGAACTCGACGCTGTGGGGGTTCTCGACGAGTTAGAAAACCTATTTCCCTTGGATACAACCGAAACGGAAGGGGACGCCGGAACCCTCCCATCGGCATCGCAAACCCCAGCGGAGCCAAACGCTGAAGAAGAAGAACTGTTTGCCGAGTCCATAGAAGACAGTGCCGATTTTGCATCATCCCTCGACAATGATTTTGCCGATTTATTTGAGACAGAATCGAGGGATACCGCAAGGCAGTCAGGGGAAGCTGCTGGAGCCGCCCGAACCCCGGCCAAGGACGAGGAGGATTGGCTCAATTTCGACTCAGAGGACATAGAAGAAAATTCTGGCGATGAAGTTTTTGAGGCGCTCGGTGGGTTATTTGAAGACATAAATTCCACAGGGATGGCACAGATAGAAGAGCAAGACTCGGATCTTGCCTCTGAGTCAGACTTGTTTGAGCTAGAAACACTCTCCGATTCTGGCTCGATGGAAAACATGGAACAGAAAGCGGATTTTTATGAAAACTTAGAGGAACTCTTCGAGCTGCCCAGTGAAGAAGAGAGCGCGGCGGACGGGGATGATAGTTCTTGGCTGACGATGTTCGATGAGGGCAATTCTGCGGGTGGAGAGTTGGTGGAACCTGCGGAAACAGACACCGATTTCGAGGAGTTGTTTGCCTCAAGCGATGAGGTCACTGCACGGGAGGAGCCTACAGGAGTGTCGCCTTCTGCTGAACCGATGGGAGCCATAGAGCGGGAGGACAGCGACGGGAGTTCAGCCAAGGCTGATGTGGGTGCTCCTAAGTATTTCGAGTTAGAGGCCCTATTGGAACTCGGCAGCCCGAAGGGGAGTTTTGCGGAACTCGAAGCGTTGTTGAGCCTTGCCCCAGAAGGCACAGACGGGAAAGAAGCGGAAGCGCAACAGCAACAGGACGTTCATCCGGTTGATTCTGGGCTTGCCCAGGGGGCGAAATCCTCCTCGGTGGATAGTGCTTCTCATGGTAAAGGAGAAGGCGGCCCTGCGCCGGGGAAAGCCGGGGATGATTTTGCCGATATGGAAGAATTGATTGCCCATGCAGATATCGGCCATCCATCTGCTGGGGGACGGATGACCACGCGCCGGAGTAGCTTTGAGCAGACGATGCGGGTGCCAGTGCGGCAGTTGGACAACCTGAGCAATTTGGTTGGGGAACTGGTGGTCAACCGCAACAGTATCGAACAGAATTCCGAGCGGATGCGGCAGTTTTTGGATAATTTGCTGCATCAGGTGTCTCAGCTAACGGATGTGGGGCAGCGGATGCAGGATTTGTACGAGCGATCGCTGCTGGAAATTTCCCTGTTGGCTTCGCGGCAAAACTATCATTTTATGGCCGGGGTCAGCGAAGGGCAGGGGAACGGTTCTGATGAGAATTGGAGTGCGTTAGAAATGGATCGGTTTACGCCGTTCCATACCTTGTCGCAAGATATTTTGGAGTTGATTGTCCGGGTGCGCGAGTCGTCGTCGGATATCGAGTTTTTGGTGGATGAAACCGAACAGGTAACGCGACAACTGCGGCAGATCACGACCCAGCTACAAGAAGGACTGACGCGAGCGCGCATGGTGCCGTTTTCCAATACTGCCGATCGCCTGCCACGGGGGGTGCGCGATAATGCGATTAAGTTTGGCAAAAAGGTGGAGCTGAAGGTGGAAGGTCGCGAAACCTTGATTGACAAGATGATTCTCGAGCAGCTCACCGATCCGATGACTCATTTGGTGAACAATGCGATCGCCCACGGCATCGAAGCACCGAATGAGCGCACCAAGAAGGGCAAGCCGGCGATGGGCCGAATTACGATTCGCGCGTTCCACCAGGGAAACCAAACGGTGATTTCGGTCTCGGATGATGGGGCGGGAATTGATTCGGAGAGGGTGAAGGCGAAGGCGCTGCAAAAGGGCTTGATTACTCCAGAGCAGGCGAAGAGTATGTCGCGTCTGGATGTGTATGACCTGCTGTTTATGGCGGGATTTAGTACGCGCGATCGGGCTGACGATTTGGCGGGTCGCGGTGTGGGCATGGATGTGGTTCGCACCAAGTTGAGCGAAATCCGGGGTGTGGTCAATATCGATTCGAATCAGGGCAAGGGAACGACGTTTACGATTCGGTTGCCCCTGACGTTGAGTATTTCAAAAGCGCTTTGTTGCATTAGCGATCGCGCCCGGATTGCTTTCCCGATGGATGGGGTGGAAGATATGCTCGATGTGCCGCGCGATCGCATTCAGGTGAAGGACGACGGGCAAATGTTTATTCCCTGGCGCGATACGAGTTTGCCGTTTCGTCATTTGCGCGAACTGTTGGAGTACAATCGCCATCTCGGTCGCGGTGGGGTCTATGGTACCAATGCGGAAGAGGATATCATTTCTGTGGTGGTGCTGCGATCGGCAGGCAACTTCCTGGCGCTTCAGGTGGATCAGGTCTTGGGCGAACAGGAAATCGTGATTAAACAGCTCGAAGGTCCAGTGCCCAAACCGGTGGGAATTGCCGGGGCTACGGTGATGGGGGATGGCCGCATTGTGGCGATCGGGGATGTTTTGGAACTGATCGATTTGGCCGCCGGACGTCTGCGCCGAGAAGGTGTGGGAACCTTGTGGGATGAAGACGAGGAAGCAATGACCACGAGCAACGAACAGGTTGTGGAAACCCTCGCCGAACCCACGGTGTTGATTGTGGATGATTCGATTACGGTGCGCGAACTGCTCTCGATGACCTTCAATAAGGCGGGGTATCGCGTGGAACAAGCTCGTGACGGTCAGGAGGCTTGGGAAAAAATGCGATCGGGTCTGCCTTGCGATCTGGTTTTCTGCGATATCGAGATGCCCCGAATGGATGGTTTGGAACTGCTTTCGCGGATGCAGAAGGATCCGCAACTGCAAAGCAAGCCGATCGCGATGCTCACCTCTCGCGGTGCGGATAAACATCGCCAGATGGCCGTTCAAATGGGAGCAAGCGGCTATTTCACGAAACCCTATCTGGAAGAGTCTTTGCTCGAAGCCGCCGGACGAATGCTCAAAGGCGAAAAACTCGTCTCTCTCAAGGCCGAAGCATAATCCGATCCCATTCAAAAAAGTCAAGCCTCAAGCAAACAACTTGAGGCTTGACTTTTGGTATTTTTTAGAGTAAAATAGTACCCCGCACCCTGGGAGGGTATCGTAAACCCACAATCAAGCCTCTACCTAGGTTCTTTTTATCGGCAATCGTGGGGACAGCATATCATATTATTCCGGTCGATCGCTCATAAAAACAGAGAATTGAAATCGCGCCGAACAGCCACTCCTCCGCTTAAACCCACTCATTTTTTTACGTCTATTATTCCTACAAACCGGATACCGAACCTTACAGAAAAAAGCAAAAAAGCAGCAGTTAAAACCTGCTGCTCTTTTCATTCTACTCCGGGAGTCAATCTACCCTTCAAAATCTTCAAGCGACTTCAGAATGTGGCTGCTCCTCGTGTTCGACTCTAAACACATTCGCATAGAGATTCGCCACAATTTGCTTACCTTGTTGGGTCAAATTCAAATACTGGGTCGCTTGAGAAATAAAGGGAAACACACCATTCCAATAAAATTTGGGGTAATTTTTCCGTAAATCTCCCGGATTGCGATAGCCTAACTTTTGGTTAGCACCGGTTTCTTCAAACTCATAAAATAAAGCGCCAATTTTTTGCAAATAGCGCGGGTCGCTGAGTTGTCCGATCAAGTCGGCGGCGCGAACCATGCCAGGATAGTGGAAGGTATCGTTGTGATCTTCATCCGCCGGGACGGGAAAGCGGGTGAGTTCGATATTGCGCTTAATAACTTCCGCGTCAATCAGCTTGTGTCCGCCAAAGCGTTCTTGAATAAACAGTTTGCCCCGATCCACATGATAGGGAGTCAGGCTGGCATCAGTGGCTCCAAAGGCAATCGAAACTCTCATGCCGTCTTTCCCCGTGGCATATAATCGTTCGCTGTCTATATCGTGCCTACAGACACCTTTAACATAGCCGATGTCATGGCACAACAAAGAAATGATGTAATGCAACCAATCTTCGCAAGAAACACCTCCTTCGCGAATATGCTTACCGCGCAGAATTTCTTGACCCACTAAGGTGACTAAAATCGTGTGTTCGACGTTATGATAAAGGGCATCGCTGTTGGCAATGTTTTCCAGGGCCATGCCACCCGCCCAGGCAATAATTTCTGCATAGTTGGGCTTGTAACCACCATAGGTGCGGTGGTAGCCTTCTTGTAGACGTTCTACGAAAGCGTCAATTAGCAGTGCTGTGGAATTAAACATCTTGAACTATTTTGCGTCAACCTAAACCTTAAGTTTATTGGCCGATATTCGACCGCTCTTTGCCAGCTACAGTAGCCAGCACTCTCCGCAATTGCTTTCAGTAAACCGCTAAGTCTGAAAGTCAATCAATCGGTTTGAGGAGGGGAAACCCCACTTGTGGGTCACACCCCTCTTTTTTGACAGTTTCCAGAGAGCTAAGCAGCTCTCTGACAACATCAATGATGGTTGCATTGTTTCAGAGAGCTTAAGAGTTTGTCTAAATAACTTCATTATGAATCGATTTGACCGAGATGGATGTGATTGAGGTCAATTAATGCTTGTGATGTTTTGGATACCACCACCCCCCCCTTGAGGGGATTCAATTGCGATCGCTTCTGGTACGCGCCTCTCGTCCGGGAAGGAATTCCGCCAGGGAATCTGTCAAAAAATCTTGACATTGCCAACCTTTTTGACGATCGCCTCGCGCCCCTACACTAAAGCCTCGTCATTTAATTCCTGCCTGAGTACCAACCAAGAACACGGCCAACCAATTAGCCGGGTTCGCCGTGGCATCACGCCCACTGCCTTGCTCTTGCAGGTATTGCTTCGTTCTGTGCCCAACGGGCAAGGGCAATCTGCGGTGAAAACTGTCTCAAATTTAGGAGACTCCAGGGATCCGCCTCGCCCAGATCCACCGGAAATGCGGCAAAGGGACTCCCGTCAGACTTCTTATGGAGACCTGGATTTATCGCATCTTTGCGGGAGGGGAATTGCCACCTCCAACAAGGGTTTTACTTTCCCGTCCGCCTGCATGTGGAAAAAGCGAGGGTGACGTTTTGCTCTCGTCTCCCCCCAACCCCCCGATGAATTGGAGGGCGCAGATGTGAGATGAAATCCACCTCCGCCCTGCGCCGCCCACCCTCTGCATTCCTGACCCCAATCTTCACCGGGAAGAACCACCCATACTAAATTCCCGGCAACCTTTCCTTCCGTATGGAGGAGAGGAATTGCCGGGATAGAGCGCACCCCTGTGATAGGTTATCCACTGCCAAAAGATGCGGGATGAGAAAACCTGGACTCCAGCGGTGACGATCCGCAGCGAAGCACTTTAGCTCGATAGGAGACAAAGGTAATGGCCGCCAAAATTCCCGCCACACCGGTGAGAATTTTTAATAAAGTCGTCATGGTTCCAAAAATCCACAGGGTGGGCAGTAAACTGGGGGTGGCAACTTCCGCCCACACCGAGAAAACCCACATCGTTAAGGTGGCGAGCAGCAACAACAGGGTTAGCAAAATCCAGCCGATCGCCCGGGTTTCTAACGAAGCGACTCCCTCTGCATGTTCGGAGAATGCGCGGGGGGTTGGCGGTTGGGGATTTAATTTCACGGGAATGGCACTTGCTTTCATAAAAAAATCCTATTCGCGGAAAAACAATGATTGAGTTAACGCTCGACGATCGCCTGGTTTAGTCCGAGGGTGGGGTTCTCGGTTTGATTTCGCCTCATGTGGAGCATCAATCAGCCCAAATGACTGTGACTCCCTCAATCCCTATGGAGATTTTTTCCCACTGTGTCGGTGCGATCGCTTTTCAGGAAAACTAACTTTCTCGGGCACATGAGCCGCCTGACAAGAGATTGCCCACCCCACAATCTCCCCGAAGCGATCGCCAAAGGCATGGCATAGCTCACACAAGGAGCGCTCCGTCCCGAGTTCTCAAACCGGGAGATATTTTCCCGAAACTCAGACCGCCCATATTGGCAACTTGTGGTTCGCTCGGCTTTCCCTCAAGTTTTTCATCGATTAAATCGACCCTCTTCTACCCCGGGAGCCAATTTAATCAAAATCGATTGAGCTATTTACTATATTGTTCCGCGTTTTGCGCTTTTTAATCCCTCATCAGACAGAGATTAAATTGATGTTCCACTATGAACGAGATGTAGAAAACTCGACCCACGCGGCTATCCCTCAAATATAAAAAATTGTAACATTTTAATAAGTAAAATAACAGGAGCAGGAAAAGGGGTAATTTTTGAGCAAAATGCACCATCCAAGCCTCTGAAGGCGGTCATTTCGCCCTCGAAATCCCTGCTTTCTCAGAGCAAGCCTCATCTGATGTCCGGTCAAACGCCCCTAACACGGGGGCGATTGAAATCGCGCCAAGGCTTTTCGGGGGATGAACGGAGTCGAACCCTCCTCCGCCTACGCGGAGTCAATCTTTTTTACATCTATTCCTCAGCCCAGGATATCAAGCAAAATGCAAGATCCATGACATAATGTGGCGAAAAAGTTTACCCCCGAAACTGTCCTTTGGGGCGTACACATTCTCGGACAACTCTATCTTTGGAGGTAAATTTAAAGCACCAAACAGCACTTGGGCGCTATATTATCAGATCCGGTAGAGACCCTAACACTGGAGGGGGATAAAATCGGAAAGGGCATGGCGAAACCGATGGGTTTGGAGGCGAAGCGAGGGGAGATGGCGAGGAAAAAACACCCCTGCAAAACCACAAAAGTTTTCGGGACAAAAAACTTATCGGTCCGGGTGATATTGGGTTAATTTTTCTTGATAAACTGCTTCTACGCGGGAGATCGCCTTAGTGCGATCGCCTTCTCCCACATCCCGGAATGAAGGCCACACCGGCATGAGTTCTAGCACCGCAAAGTGAATCAAACCGGCTTCAATATCCGCTAAAACCCCATATTCTTCCAGCATGGCGATCGCGGCGCGGTCTTGATTTGCCGGAGAAAAATCCTTGGCACCGATTCTTTTCGCCAGTCTATCCCAACTGGTGCTGAGAAACTGGTATCGACCGGCAGCATCGGAACAGAGTCTTTGCCCGTAGCGCCACCCACATTTGATTTCGCGCGGATGATCCGCAAAACTCGAAAATGTGGTGCCGGTAAATTGCATTCGATAGGCATCGGGTCCGGCGGTGCCTTCTGCCCAGGCAATGGTATCGAGAAAAGCCTTCACATACGCCTGTTTTAACGCCGCAATTCGAGCGGATCCCTGTGGTGGGGATAAAGCATCCCCCGGGGCATCGGATGCGCGTCTTTCCCGCTTGGATGGGGTGGATTCTTCTGGAGAAATATGGCGCGAAACGGTGAGACTCAACCCGCCCAAGCAGAGGAGGAAACCCAACCACATGCCAAAAATCTGGCGGTTTGAGCGTTTATGAGGCGATCGCCTCCAGGCGGTGGGAGAAGAGGAGAGGTACTTTTGCAGGAAAATCGCCGCCGCCGATCGCCAGGAATTGGGCGATCGCCGCCGTTTTACCTTGGGCCAACGATGTAAAGCAATGTTCATCGGCACTGCCCTGATTTGATAAGCAAATCCAAACAAGGATTTCAAGGTCCCCAACCGTCGCGCTGCCTTTTTGGGGGGAATTCCGCGCGCGGCGATCGCCTGAGCATATCTTTGCACGTCAGCTAAGGTCACGGTTCCCAACGGTTTGCCCACAAAGCGCAGAAACTCTTTCACCAACCGCCACGCCCATCGCCGTTGGTGGGGGGCTTTTTGCTGCACCCACAACTGAATTAACTCGGTATCGGAATAACCGATGCGAGAGTCTTCTACTAATAATTGATCCTGATTCATTGCTACATTTGAGTGACTGAGTGCTGACGACGTTCGAGAGGGTTTCCTCCCTGACGAGGGCCAGGGATTCGGTTGATGCGCCAGGGCATCTCATGGAGAAAGCCGAACCCAATTCCCGCGCGCAGAGTTGACCCGAATCGCTTTTCCCTGGAAATCTCTTTCCAGCATACGACATCCACGACAATGGAAAGCTTTCCGAAGGCGATCGCGGCCTCAATCGAGGTTTTTCACGCCCATCTATTTTCCCATAATCGGTGGCCATCGAGCCTGGGGAAAATCGATCCCTCTCCATCAGTATGCGCGCTCTCCCCCCAAAAAAACCAGCCTAGGGGTAGAATTGCCAGTGCTTTTTTCTCTCTCCAAGGTTGAGTCTGTACTCAATTGCCGACTCTCCCGAATGAGAAACCTGCATTAATTTTAATCACTCTGATTGATTTTTATCATAATTTTTATGAATTAACTTGTGGTTCAAAGGAAAAAAAATAGTGGTACAATATCTTGAGGCATTTTCTGTCTCGAAAAACCCATACACCGCGATCGCCGCGTTTTTTGTCTTGCCAAATCACTGCTTCTGCATCCACTCTCCTCTGAGGGCAGTGGCGGAAAATCTCAGCAAGGAACGGCAAAAACCACCCAGACAAATCCCCCGGAGAGTGCAACCGGTTGCCAGGGACAAACCCAATTCGGAATAACTCACCCCCAAACGCGCCATTTCTAAGCGATAATATTAGATCGGAAAGAATCAGCAGCCGCTTAGGAACTCGATGAGCATCTTCACATTACAATCCGTTAAAAAAGACTTTGGCATAAAAGAAATTCTCCGAGATGCCAATTTTAGCCTGGATGCCCGGGATAAAGTCGGCGTCATCGGCACCAATGGTTCGGGGAAATCTACTTTATTAAAAATGATTGCGGGATTAGAACCCATCGACGGTGGGGAACTGATAGTCAATTCTAATGCCCGAATCGTGTACTTACCTCAGCAACCGGATCTAGATGAAAACCACACAGTTTTAGAACAGGTTTTTGCAGATAGCGGCGATCGCATGGCATTAGTGCGCGAATACGAACAGCTCAGTCATCAAATCGCTCGCGATCCGGAGAATCGTCAACTGCTGGCGCGTCTTTCCGATGTGATGCAGCAAATGGAGGCAAAAAATGCCTGGGAACTGGAAACGAACGCGAAAATTATTCTCAGCAAACTGGGCATTGATGACTTTGATGCGCCGATCCGCAGTCTCTCCGGCGGATATCGCAAGCGCATTGCCCTGGCGGCGGCATTGCTTCGCGATCCGGATGTGTTGCTGATGGATGAACCCACCAACCATCTAGATGCAATTTCTGTCGAGTGGTTGCAAAGTTATTTAAACAGCTTTCGCGGCGCGATTTTATTAATTACCCACGATCGCTATTTTCTCGATCGGGTTACGAATCGAATTATTGAAATTGACCGAGGCGATCTCTACGCCTACGAAGGCAACTATGCATATTACCTCGAGAAAAAAGCTTTAGCCGAATCCGCCGCCGTCAGTCAAGAGCGCAAGCATCAAGGGGTATTGCGCCGGGAATTAGAATGGCTCAAACGCGGACCGAAAGCGCGCAGTACCAAGCAAAAAGCCCGCATCGATCGCATCGCAGACATGCAGGAACGGGAGTTCAAACAAGCCCTGGGAAAAGTCGAAATTTCTACCGCTAGTCGGCGAATTGGCAAGAAAGTTATCGAACTGGAAAACTTATCTAAATCCTACGGCGATCGGGCGATCGTCAAAGACTTTACCTACAGATTCAACCCCGACGATCGCATCGGTATAATTGGCAAAAACGGGGCGGGAAAATCCACTTTACTCGATTTGATTACCGCACGCCTCGAACCAGACGCGGGAACTGTAGACATTGGCGCAACCATTCACATCGGCTATTTCGATCAGCATTCGGACGATTTATTAGCCGCCCTCAACGAAAATCAGCGCGTCATTGACTATCTCAAAGAAGAAGGCGAATATGTCACTACCGCCGACGGTACCAAAATTAGTGCTTCGCAAATGCT
Organism: Phormidium sp. CCY1219; assembly: GCF_055795085.1. Classification (NCBI taxonomy): domain Bacteria; kingdom Bacillati; phylum Cyanobacteriota; class Cyanophyceae; order Oscillatoriales; family Oscillatoriaceae; genus Phormidium; species Phormidium sp. CCY1219. Next base: position 20,437 of record NZ_JAYFEQ010000479.1, read on the forward strand.
CGAGCGGTTTCTGTTTCCGCCCAATCAACAATATTTACCCCTTCACAAACTCTCTGGCGGCGAAAAACGACGCTTATTTTTGCTGCGCGTGCTGATGAGTGCCCCAAATGTGCTGATTCTCGACGAACCCACCAACGATTTGGACGTGCAAACCTTATCGATTCTGGAAGATTATCTAGAAGAATTTAACGGCTGCGTTATTGTGGTTTCCCACGATCGCTATTTCCTCGATCGCACCGTCAATACCATTTTTGCCTTAGAAGAGGGCGGAATTTTGCGCCAGTACCCCGGCAACTATTCGGTTTATCTGGAGTTCAAAACTGCCGAGGAAGTGGAAGCGGCGCGACAAGCTACGGCTGAACCGGAGAAAAAAGAAACCAAATCCAAAAATACATCCTGGAAATCCCAGCGCATGACTTGGGATAAGAACCAAAATCGCAAGTTATCTTCCAAAGAAAAGCGGGAATACGAGCAATTGGAACTTAAAATTGTGGAGATGGAAGCGGAAAAAGCCGAACTGGAAAAAGCGCTTTATAATGCACCGCCTGGATCGGTGAGCGAAGTGCAAAAACTGCACGCGCAAATGGAATCGATTGGCGAGGCGATCGAGGCGGCGACGGAACGCTGGATGGAACTGGCAGAAATTGATGCCGCATCGGCGAGTTAATCTCTGTCTCTCGGCTGGTAAACTCGTTTCCAGGTTTCGCCGCCTGGAAACGATTGGCACGCGCTATACTACAATCGAATAGAAATCAATCAGTTTCTCCTAACGAGGGCGTTTCTACCCAATTGATTATGAGTTTGAGTTGCAATCAACTTTTGGAAAAACACCGTCAACTGTGGCATGAAGCGACGGTGCATCCATTTTTAACCCAGTGCCAACAAGGAACCATCAAAGCCGAACAATTCAATACTTGGTTGGTGCAAGATTATCAGTTTGTACTAGAATTTACCCGGATGCTGGCCCGGATTGTCGCGATCGCCCCACAGTCGGATTTCGATATTCTCTTGTCGGGATTGAGTGCGATAAAAGATGAGCTAAACTGGTTTCAAGCCAAAGCATCGGAGCGATCGCTCTATTTGGATGTCCCCAAACAACCCACCTGCGCCGAATATTGCGACTACATGCACAGTCTCGCCCTGTCACCTTATCCAGTGCAATCCACTGCATTGTGGGGGATAGAATTCGCGTACAATCAAGGATGGCAATTGCCAGGAACAATGCCGGCACCCTACAGCGAATTTGCCGATCGCTGGGGCAATCCCGGGTTTACGGAGTACGTGAAACAATTAGAACGCCTTGCCGATATTTCCCTAGAAACTGCCTCGGAAACCATTCAAGAGCAAGCGGAAGAAGCGTTTGTCACGGTGGCAAAGTTGGAAAAAGATTTTTGGCAAATGGCGTTTAATTCGGCACAGTAGCAGTCTAAAAATATCCGACTCCTTTACCCGATTGGGGATAGGTTTCGTTCGGGGTTGCGCTCTCGGCGCAATGCCGAACTTTTCGGGAAAATATTAATAAATCTTGAGATTTAAGAGCGATTTCGCTAATGGGAAGCTAAACTACTATTCTTAGGCGGTGGGAATTTGCCTCTGTTTTCAGAGAACGCAGCACCTTTGCTTGACTCTAGAATCGAGACTGATTCTAATACCACCACCACCCAACTTTGTCAATCATCATTCGAGAAGTAAGGAGAAACCATGACTCGCGCCATTATGGAAACCGAAAAAGGGACGATTAACCTGGAACTATTCGATGAGGATGCACCGAACACGGTGAAAAATTTTGTCAAACTCTCGGAAAGTGGATTTTACGATAACTTGACCTTTCACCGCGTCATTCCTAATTTTATGATTCAGGGCGGTTGTCCTCAAGGAACGGGAACCGGCGGACCGGGTTACACCATCAACTGCGAAATTAACAAAAACAAGCATTTGAGCGGTACCCTCTCGATGGCGCATCGCGGACCGAATACTGGCGGAAGTCAATTTTTTATCTGCCATTCTCCGCAACCGCATTTAGATGGAATGCACACTACCTTTGGCAAAACCGAAGATATGGATGTGGTGAATGCGATTCGTCAGGGAGATAAGATTCTCTCGGTGAAAATCGAACGGAATTAATCGCAACTCACTCGTTCCCAGGTTCCGCCTGGGAACGAGGGATTGAAATTATTAATACAATTCGTATTTAAGTAACGTACAAGGTAAGGAACCATTATAAACTGGAATCCGCGCCGAAGTTCTCAATCCGATGCGTTTGGTGAGTTGTTTATTGCCCGATAAAATATAGGCCACCCATCCGGTGAAGCGTTGTTTTAAAATATCCCCGATCGCTTTATAAAAATCTCCGAGTTCGCGCAGTTCTCCGATGCGTTCGCCATAGGGCGGATTGCAGATCGCAATTCCCCGATCGCTGGGCGGTTCTATATGATAAAATTCCTTTTGTACCAATTTTATCCGGTTGGCAAGTCCGCAGTTTTGGGCGTTGACGCGGGCGAGTTTGATGACCTCGGAATCGCGATCGCTGCCATAAATTGGCGCGGGAAGTGCATCGCGCTGGCTATTTTTTGCCTCTAAAACCAGGTTTTCCCACAGTGGGGCGTCGAAATCGCGCCAAGTCATAAATGCAAAGCGATCGCGAAACAATCCCGGGGCAATATTTAACGCTTTTAACCCCGCTTCTAAAGGTAACGTTCCCACCCCACAAAGCGGATCGAAAAAGGGCAAAGTGGCGTCATATTCTGCCAAATCTAAAATTGCCGCCGCCAAGGTTTCTTTTAACGGGGCGTTTCCCATTGCTTGGCGATATCCGCGTCGATGCAAACTGTGACCGGAACTGTCTAAACTGAGAATGGCGCGATCGCCATGAATGTGAAGGTTTAACTGCAAATCGGGATTTTTCGCATCCACACTGGAGCGCTTTCCCCACTCCTGGCGCTGTTGGTCCACAATGGCATTTTTGACCTGCAAGGCGCTATAGTAGGTGTGGTTGAGCGTTTTGTTACCGCCGGTGCAACGAACGGCTAGGGTATTGTCCGGCTCGAGATACTCGTTCCACTGGATTTGTTGCACTTCCCGATAAAGCATTTTGGCATTGGCGCAGGGGAATTCTCGGATGGGAACCAAGACGCGAAACAGGGTTCTCGCCCACAAATTCACCCGATACAATAAGGGGCGATCGCCGACAAAATGCACCCCGGCAAAATCCGGGCGAATTTCCCGCGCCCCCAAGCGCTCTAACTCCCGCGCGGCACTCGATTCTAATCCCCGCGCTACTGTAGCAAAGTATTGATTCATAATAAAGCCTATTTTAGCATGGTTGTCAAAAAAAATAAACCCCATAAAAAGCGGTAGGGTGGGCAATACCCACCCTACGATTCTAGGACAGTTGACAATCCATTAAAAATGTGCAATTGAAAACCGCGATCGCAAGTTTAAGCCGCCAGATATTCCGGTTTGGCAAATAGGGAAGCATAGACTAACTCACCCTTTTCTTCCACAAACTGACCGGAAAAATTATTGCCTTCAGCCGTCTTTAATTGGAATTCCAGAAAGCGTTCTTCTTCGGTAATTTTAAAGGTTTCCGGTGGGGTTTTGGCTAACGAATCGAGCAGATTTTCTTGCACCTGTAGGCGACTTTCGTGAAGGCGATCGCGCAATTCCTGTAGGGTTTTTGCCGCAAAAGGAATAGCCTTCGTTTCGCTCGATTCCGGTGCGTTATGCTCGAAATACATCGCCCCCGCCCCGTAGCAGAAACAGACCAAGGGCATCCACATTTCGCGGAAATATGCCGCATTGGGGGCAATTTCTACCCCGGCTAATTTATCCTGCAAGAAGAATAGCGCCCCGGTTTGTCCGGGAAGACATTCTAAACGGCTTTGATATTGGGTCAAAAAGGCGCGTTTGCGGGCGATAATTTGTTCGAGATGACCGCGATCGCTCAACCCATATTGTCGGTTTAATTCGCTAATCCCCTCCCAGAGTTTGGTGAAGTCATTTTGCCCGCGCAAGGATAATGCTTGCGATCGCAGTTGTACCGGGAGAATGAAGAACCACTGGTCCCGTTCTTCCAGATAGCCTCCTTGGGATTCTTGCACGCAGCACGCATCTTGAAACATCAGTTTTTGACCCGCCGCAATAAATGCAGAACGACAGAGGGCATGGTTTTGCGCTTTGTCTTGGATGTAGCCAATATGAAGGGGCACGATCGCCAATCCAGTGTCCCCGGGGTTGGCTAATTCTACACTACCATATCCGGTAACGCGAGACAATTTTAGCCCGGAAAGGGGACTGGTAAATTGCCCGTTGCGATCGTTGCCAAAAATGGGCACGACGGTCAAGAAACCGGATTTTTGTGGCATCCCGAACTGATACGGTGCTAGGTCAAATGCTTGGGGAACTAATTGTTTGCATTCCATGTGTTTCCTCCGTCAAAAATGTGGGGAAATGGCGCGGGTTTTGAGTGAATGGTGGTAGAGACGCGATTCATCGCGTCTCTACAGATAGGCATTTGCAGCTCATGAGGAAAACGACGGAAATTAAGCCGTTTTTGCTAACTCGGTGGCGGAACTAAAACGCTGTTCGAGCGCTTCGAGTTTTTGCCGCAAAAAATTCTGCATGGCTGCTTCTACATGACTTCCCGAAAGGAGAGAAAACAGCGACAAGATAACTTCTTCAAAATCATCTTGATGCCAGAATTCGATTTGCGGTAAATTCGGCGCGGGTTGGCGCAAGCTCAAGTCGTCGTTATTGGTGAATTTGCTGTGACAAAAGACCACCGGGGTGCGAAGGTTCAGTTGCGGTAAAGTCGCCACCACGCGCGCCAAGTCGGAGGGATACAGATTTTCGTATCCGTCAGAAACGATCGCCACCAGATCCGGTTGAGTTTCCAAGGCGCAAATCGTCGCTGACGCCAGATCGGAGCTACCTTCGGGAATCGGGATTTTCCCGGAACCGCCGACGGTAAATACTTCTGCGCGATCGCAGCATTTTTGCAGCACCAATGTCAGGGCCATCGACTGGGCGATATTGCAGTATTCCCGTTCCCCATATCCGCGCGTGGAGGCGGAAGCATCCAGCACGATCGCCAGTTTGCCGGCAAAAACGGGAAGCTCCCGGGCGGCTACTTCTACATAGCGATCGAGGGCTTGTTGCAATTGCGGCGATGTGCCACCCCGGTATAAGTGAACCAGGGTTGCGGAAATATCCCCGCGATTGGTGGCGGTGATGGTTTTCGGGCGTTCTCGCCGTTCTCCCATGCGATCGGCATACTGAGTATGCACGAGCTGATAGGTGCCTTGCCCGGGGGTGCGCGGTCCCGATGCGTAAAGCAGGGGGAAGACTTGTTTCACCCATTCCGGTTCGCGAGCAAAGCGCAGCAGGTGGCGGCGCAGATAGATTGGGTCGGCGCACTCAGAAGATGACAGCATTTTCGCACAGGCGCGGGCAACATTTTTGCCCATTGCATGTTCCAGGGAATCCACCACAGCCAGACGCCGACAGCGCGCCATGTCCTCAAAGTGAGGATGATTTAGGATATACTTGAGAATCGCTTTGGCGGTGTGCTTGTGATTCGCCCGATCGCGGCGCAATGCCAGAAACACAGTCAGCACGGAATCGGGCGGCAAAATCCTTAGCAACACCGCGATCGGGCGATCGAGCTGGCGGCGCAGCTCTTTGGCCATTCCGGCGCGCGATACCCGCAACAGTTGATACAAGATGCGTAAGCGCTGTTCGGGTTGTACCCCAGACGCTACCCCTAACAGGGCATAGAGTTCCGGATTTCCCTGGTATGCCCACTGGTGCAGGGCTTCGTCCGCCCACTGTGCCGGTTGGCCATTGCGCCGCAGTTGCAACGGGAGGCGATCGCGTCGCAGGTGGTCTAAAAATCCGCCGAATGTGTATTGACTCGCATCCATCTCGCCACCTCCTTCTCGCAGTTTGTCATCGAGAGGTTTCCCCCTCTCGCTTGCTGATGTTACTCAATACTACAACAATACTACAAACTTGTCAATCACTGCGGGCAATAAATCGGAAACCCTTTGTCAGTGGGAGATTACAGCGCTTTCAAGCTTATAACTGGTTAACAATAAGCAATATTTGTACCGTGGGCATTGCCCACCCAACTATTTCTGGGAATGTCACAGAAGGCTTTGGATAAACGATTAATGATAAGAAAAGAACTCGAGAAGGGGAGGAAAAACGCGGCGATCGCGCAGGGGGGCGATCGCGTATTTTCTACCCATTGTCACTAAAATCCGATAACGAGAAACAGAGAAATCCAGGTGTAAGCGCCCATAGGAAAGGGAAGAAAACCGCATGACTATGCGAAGGAATTCCCATTTGACGAACCGACATTCGACCCTTGAGGGGAATGGTGCAACGGGAGTTTTACCGTAAACCGAGTTCCGACAGCCACTTCACTTTCCACATCGATAGTACCACCGTGTAAATCCACACTGCGTTTTACCATTGCCAAACCCAAACCCGTTCCGGGGATATTGCCCACATTACCACAGCGATGGAACGTTTGAAACAAGCGGGGTAATTCTTCTGGGGGAATGCCAATGCCAGAATCTTGAATGGTAAAAATTGCCTCAGATTGATGGCAAGCTAGCTCAAAATCAACTTCGCCCCCATCGGGAGAATATTTAATGGCATTAGAGAGCAAATTCGTGAGGATATGCCGCAGCAATTTTTCATCCATACAAGCTTTGCTAAGCGCAGTGGTGTCAGCTTCGTGTAAGGGGATTTTATGAGTCAAATTAATCCAAGTTTCTTCTCCAGCCGATAGCTGTAGTTCTTCCACAATCTTTTGGCAAAACTCGGATAAATCTATCGGTTTTGGAGTAAAGGGAAGTCGATGATTTTCGGCGCGACCGATGAAGAGTACATCTTCGAGTAACTGCGTCATATTCACAGCCGCAGTTTGAATGCGTTCGAGAGATTGTTGTTTTTTGTCTTGTTTCTCGTTGGGCCATTCTTCTAGGTAAAATTCCAGTAAATCTGCCGAAGAAAGAATGGTGGTGAGAGGAGTGCGAAACTCGTGAGATACCATCGAGACAAACCGAGTTCTAAACTCCATAATTTCCCGTTCTTTTGCCACAGCTTGGCGCAGTTGTTCTTCTGCCTGTTTGAGTTCGGTGATATCCTCAGAAATCCCGGCAATGCGGTAGACCTGGCCCTGCTCATCGCGGATGGGAAAGCCCCGATCGCGAATCCAACGAATCGAGCCATCGGGGCGCAAAATGCGATATTCGATATCCAGTTGTTCTAAAGGCATCAAGTCAGCCAAAACGCGATCGCGATCGTCGGGATGAATGACATTCAAACGGGCATAAGGCTGTTCGTACAATTCCTTCCGAGGACGCCCCCAAATTTGTTCGTAAGCGGGAGACACATAGAGAATTTTACTGTATTGCGGATCGCCGATCCAAAACACCTCTTGAATATTTTCCGCCAACTGACGAAACCGTTCCTCACTCGATCGCAACGCCGCTTCTGCTTGCTTGCGTTCCGTGATATCGCGCCCCACCGCTTGGAACTCCGTCAGCTCTCCTTGGGGGTCAAAAATAGCCCGTTCGGTCCATTGTTGAATTCGCAAGTCTCCATTCGGGAGGATGACCTTACATTCGCGACTGAGCACTGGGGTCTGGGCGGGGTCTCGAGGGAATTGGGGAATCAGAGGCACCACGGATCCGCGCATCAGATCCGATCGCTGCACCCCAAAATAGCGACAGTAAGCGTCATTGACAAACGTCAGGGTACCATCCGGGGCAAACCGACAGATCAATTCCGTTTGATCTTCCACAATCGCGCGATAGCGCGCCTCGCTTTTGCGAAGGGCATCTTCCGCGATCGCGCGCTCTTTTTGTAGCGACACTGCTGCCGCTGCTGCCCGCAGAATCGAGACTTCCGACTCGGACCAGGCCCGCGCTTCCTTGCAATTATCAAACGAAATAAACCCAAAAAATTCCCCATGAACCATCAAGGGTAAAACCAGAATCGACTGAATTCCCACCCCTTCTAAAGTCTCCCGTTCGGCGGCGGGAAAATCCGCCACCACCCCCCCAATAATTTCACCCCATTCTAACTGCGGAATCCATCCTTTTATCAATGCCGAGGAATTAAATATGGCAGATGCAGAACTGTGGGAATCTGGTTCAGTATTGATGCGATTGTCTTCCTCGCACCATTGCGCCAAAAGTTGGAATGGGTGTTCGGGTCTGTCTGGATGATATTGGCACAGATAAACGTGACTGGCACTGGCTGCCTGTCCTAATGGTGCGATAATCTGAGGATAAAGCGCTGCGGGTTCTGTCGCGGTAGCCATATTTCCTTGCACTGCCAATAAGCGACGCTGCACCTCAACCAAGGCTTCCAATTGTTGATTTCCTTGGCTTAATTTTTGGGTTAAACTGTGCAATCGCAACCCAGCGCGCACCCGCGCCAAAAATTCCTCAGTTTCGATAGGTTTAGAGAGGAAATCATCCGCACCGGTATCGAGACCTTCCACGCGATCGGTCACTTCTTCGCGAGCAGTCAGCAGAATAAAAAACATGGCGGCTAATTCCGGATTTGCCTTCACTTGTCGGCAGACTTCGAGTCCATCAACTCCCGGCATCATCCAGTCGCAAATCATTAAATCCGGATGTAGTTTATGGGCGAGTTGCAGCCCCTCCTCGCCATCGAGGGCAACCGCCACCTCATGTCCTTCGCTTTCCAGCAGGTCTTGCAGGACCAACTGAACGGTTATGTCATCATCCACAATCAAAATTTTGGCCATAGTAAAGTAGAAAAAATCGGAAAACAGACAGTTTAAAATTCAGTTATGAAGTCGAAATTTTCAGCAGGTTGCATTAATTATTGGCAATTTTTGGGGATTTTTTCCAAAAAAAAGCACATTTTATCCAACTCATAACCCCTAAAAAAGCAAGGCGGTTTGAGGCTTGCTACTCGACCCCGGCGGTGTAAAGGGCGTTTGGCATCCCCCATAGTTTCCCGGGCAAAACTCCACAGATTGGCACCGATAACAGGTGGGCTTCCCCTTTGCGGGTCGCGAGTTCGGTTGCCCCAGATGGGATCCCCCTTCCCCTAGGGTAAAGTACGCTCTGATGGAGTTGCTACCCCCAAGTGGGGATGTGGCGCTCCGTTATAGCTTCACAGTAGCAAAACTTGCTGTGCGTGAGGGAATAGATGGAGCGATCGCATTTCTTGGCGTTGTCGCCACCACAGGGGAGTAGACCTTTCACAAAGCGGCTATTTTTTCGGATTTTTTGCCGAATAGGCGATCGCAAATCCCACTCGATCCCCCGAATGGATCCGCTTCTCAGGGAAGCGCTACACTAGACAGTGCTGCTTAGCACCAAAAGTGTATGAATTATTCCAAACCCTCCCTAAACTATCCAAAACCGCCCCAAAGCGATGTAGTTGAAGATTACCACGGCGTGCAGGTTCGGGATCCCTATCGACCCCTGGAAGATCCCGACGCCGAGGAAACCCAAGCTTGGATCGAAGCGGAAAATCAAGTCACTTTCAGTTATCTCCAGGAAATTCCCCAACGCGAACCGCTCAAACAGCGTCTCACCCAACTGTGGGATTACGAAAAATACGGCACTCCCTTTAAAAAAGGCGATCGCTACTTTTACTTCAAAAATGATGGACTGCAAAACCAAAGCGTCCTCTATGTATTAAATCACCTCGAGGACCAACCCCAACTTTTAATCGACCCCAATAAACTGTCCGAAGATGGCACCGTGGCTCTCTCGGGAATTGCCATTAGCGAGGATGCCAAATTAATCGCCTATGGCTTATCCGCTTCCGGTTCCGACTGGCAAGAATGGAAAGTCATGGATATCGATACCTATGAAGAGTTATCCGACCATCTGAAATGGATTAAATTTTCCGGCGCATCCTGGACCCATGACAATCAAGGCTTTTTTTACAGTCGATACGACGAACCCAACGAAAAAACCCAATATGAAGATGTCAACTATTACCAAAAACTCTTTTACCACCGATTGGGCACCTCCCAGTCCGAAGACGAACTCATCTATCACCGCCCAGACCAAAAAGAATGGGGATTTAGCGGCAATGTCACCGAAGATGGCCGCTATTTGATTATCTCCGTGTGGCGCGGCACCGACCCCAAAAATATGGTTTTTTACAAAGACTTAAGCGACCCCGAGGCAGAAGTCATCGAATTGATTGACGAATTTGAAGCGCAATATAGTTTCATCGATAACGATGGCACAGTATTCTGGTTTCAAACCGATTTAGATGCGCCGCGCGGTCGAGTAATTGCGATCGACACCCGCAGCGCAGAACGCCGCGAAATCATTCCCGAAAGCGAAGATACCCTGCAAGATGTGGGATTGCTAAACGATCGCTTTGTCGTCGAGTACCTCAAAGACGCTCGCAGTCAAATTAAAATTTTTGAACTCGATGGTTCCTTCGCGCGGGAAGTGGAATTACCCGGGATTGGTTCCGTGGGCGGTTTTGGCGGCAAGCGCTACGATGTAGAAACTTTTTATAGTTTCACCAGCTTTACCACACCGCCGACGATTTACCGCTACGATATGGTCACGGGGGAAAGTACGGTTTATCGGCAACCCACCGTGGATTTCAACCCCGAGGAATACGAAACCCAGCAGGTCTTTTATGCCAGCAAAGATGGCACCCAGGTACCGATGTTTATCACCTACAAAAAGGGGGTGAAACGGGATGGAAATAATCCCACCTACCTGTATGGATATGGCGGATTTAATATCTCCCTGACGCCGAGTTTTTCTGTGTCCCTGGTGGTATGGATGGAACTCGGTGGGGTTTTAGCCATTCCCAATTTGCGCGGTGGCGGCGAATATGGGGAAAAATGGCACCAAGCCGGCACGAAGCTGAATAAGCAGAATGTGTTTGATGATTTTATTGCGGCGGCGGAGTGGTTAATTGAGAACCAGTGGACCGTGCGAGAAAAGCTGGCGATCGCTGGTGGGAGCAACGGCGGATTGTTAGTCGGTGCCTGTATGACGCAACGTCCCGACTTGTTCGGTGCCGCACTCCCGGCAGTGGGCGTGATGGATATGTTACGCTTCCATAAGTTTACCATCGGTTGGGCCTGGACTTCGGACTATGGTTCCCCCGATAATCCGGAAGAGTTTAAAGCACTTTATGCGTACTCGCCCTTGCATAACCTGCAACCCGGGACGGCTTATCCGGCGACGATGATTACCACTGCAGACCACGACGATCGCGTGGTGCCGGCACATAGTTTCAAGTTTGCCGCAACATTGCAAGCGGCTCATACCGGCGAAGACCCGGTGCTGATTCGCATCGAAACCAAAGCCGGTCACGGTGCGGGTAAACCTACGGCTAAAATTATCGAAGAAGTGGCAGATAAATGGGCGTTTTTAATTCGGACGTTGCAGATTGATGCCACCGTTGGTTAACGCCATTGAACGATAATTCTCGGGTGGGCATTGCCCACCCTACCCTCAATTATGGGAGAATTCACGGATAATTGATTGGCAATTTTTGCGAGTTGAGAATCCTGTCAGGTGGGCATCGCCTACCTAAAATTCTGAGGTTAAAAATCCGATTCTAATTGGGCTTTAGCCCGCTCGTAAATCGTCCGAGCGAAGTCCGTCCACATTCCTTGTCCCCAGTAGCGAAAGCAACTGGTTTGCAAGAGCAAATTGTGCAACAATGCTTGCCGATAGCGGGGTTGTTGGGTGAAGTTTTCTTCCCCGAGTAACGGGTCGATTTTCTCGTGAAATAAGACGCTGAGGGCGTTCATGGGTTCTAAGACATTTTCGTATCCTTGCACCCAACTGAGGTTATTGGTCCAGGATGCGCCATCGACGTGAAAGTTAGGGTCTTCTTCTTTCAACTGCGCGATCGCCCCTTCCACTGTTTCTGGGGTAATCTTTTCCGAGGGAACGCGCTGCCAGATTTTGTGTTGTCCGATCGCCTGACAGGTGGGATAATCTTCCGCAGAGCAGCCGGCGGCTTCAATGAGTTCTAAATACTCGGTGCCATTCAGGGCGATAGTGCCGGATTTGCCGCCATTTTCTTGGGCGATCGCCTGGGTTTCTTTAAAGAAATCCCGGGGGAATTCATTCATCATCACTCCGCCATTTTCCCCATCTCCGATTTGGGTGACTAAGGGCGGAACGCTGTGGGAACCGATTTGCTGTTTTGATTGCCCTTTGGCTTCGTGATAGGGCTGCATTTGCGCCACCAGTTTCGTATCGGAACCTTGAGTTTTAATTAACGCGGTGATGCCGATCGTTTCGCCGTGGGAATTGCGCGCTACGAGACGGTGCGGAATGTGCTTGTAACCCAGGGGTTGACCGTCTAAGGTTTCTACAGAATGTTCTTGCACCATTACCCAGCGATAGCCGCATTCTTTCAGAGCTTTGATAAATTCAAATAGGGTATCTGGGTGATTGGGCAGGTGCATTTCTGGGGGGGAAAATCCTTTAACGCGACCCAAAGCTTCCCAGCCAAAAATGGCGGCAAAATGATGTTGCCATGCTTGGATATGGAGTTTGAGGTCGGGAATGGGAGTGGAGGGAACTACCGCATGACTCCAGAAGGTTCCCAACCATTCTACGTAGGGATAATAGGCGCGATCGCAGGTAATGCGCTTCAGGTTATTTAAGATATCATCCCGACCCATTTGTCGCACTCCCCAGAGCAAATTTCCCGAGTAATCCAACATGATGCGCGGGTTGCATCCGTTGTTGACCAATTCGGGAATAAATTCTCCCATACGAGCGTAGCACCAAGCAAACGGACCGGCATTATGATTGTCTCCTTCACCGGGATGTTCGAACATATATTGAAGGTTGCTAATCAGTTCGCCATTTGCCCCAGCGGGAATGGTGGGTTGGTGCATGTGCAAGGCGATCGCAAAGGCGGCGCTGATGTCTTCTAGGCGGACATTGGTTACGGGTAAAAATACCGGCTCGTCATTTTGCGTCACCAGGCGGACTTCTCGTTCCCACCCACAAATATTCGGCAATCCCGCGATGGTTTCGTCCAAAGCGGGAAGATTGGTTAATGAAGTCGTTGAGACCATAGGATTTTAATTTTGACCTTCTCGTGTTATTTTAAGCTTAACGTCAATTGGCAGTTTGTCACCCTGGGTTCTGGATAAAAATAAAATCATGTTTCCGAGTTTTCTTCCGTCTGAGGTGGATTTTCTCACCGAATCTACTTCCATTGCTCTGGCGCAAAACATTCAGCGTCAGGAAATTTTGACGCCGTTATGCGAAACGGCGATCGGCAGCAGTTTCGCCTGTCAGGGCAGTGGCAACCCGCCGATTATGTTGCTACATGGCTTTGATGGATCGTTGTTTGAATTTCGTCGCCTGCTGCCATTACTTGCCGCGCAAACTGAAACTTGGGCGGTGGATTTGTTGGGATTTGGATTTAGCGATCGCTTGGCGGAAATTCCCGTCACTCCCCAGGCGATTAAAACCCATCTTTATTATTTCTGGAAAACCCAAATTTCCCGTCCGATGATTTTGCTGGGCGTCTCGATGGGCGGTGCGGCAGCAATTGATTTTACCTTATCTCATCCCGAGGCGGTAGAAAAATTAATCTTAATCGATAGCGCCGGATTTGCCAAAGGGCCAATTTTAGGTAAATTTATGATTCCGCCGTTGGGATATTTGGCTACGGAATTTCTGCGAAATCCGAACGTGCGGCAGCAAATTAGCCTGAAAGCCTATTTCGACAAACGGTTGGCGTCGGAAGATGCGGCAACTTGTGCGGCGCTGCATCTGAAAATGCCGCGTTGGAATCAAGGGACGATTGAATTTACCCGCAGCGGCGGTTACAACTTTTTGGCGGATAAAATCGCCACAATTGATAAGGAAACTTTGATTTTATGGGGAGAGAACGACAAAATTTTAGGGACGAAAGATGCGGCGAAATTTGAAAAAGCGATCGCAAAAGGAAAGCTGATTTGGATTCCCAATTGCGGTCACGTGCCGCACCTCGAACAGCCTGAAATCACTGCCGATCGCATTTTGACCTGGAGTTTCGGGCAAGCGATCGAGCCATAAGAGACGCACTCTCTCAACTCCGTTCCCAGCTCTTGCTGGGGACAAGCAAGAGGCTCAACTACAGCAATCGTTGAAGCGCGGGATAGAGCGCAAAATTGCCAAGGGAGTCAAATTGCGATCGCCCAGGGGAAGATCCTCAATCCCCCCATCATCTGAATTATTAAAAAACCTTAACGAAGCTTTACCCTACCTTGGCAGTGATGTTTCAATTTAGCTATACCTAAATCGTACCCTTAGCCCATTATTCTTTCTTAGGACTCCAATGGATACTACAGTCTTTTCTCGCCCCTCGGCTTATGAAACCTCCGAAGACCATCCTTACTTATCCGTGGTGGCGCCAATTCACAACGAAGTGGATAGCATTCCGCATCTGATCGAGTCGATCGCCCATATCCTGAGCGAAAATCAAATTAGCTACGAAATCATCTGCATCGATGATGGCTCCACCGATGGCTCCACCGAACTGCTCAAAGAAGAAGCCGCCAAACGAAATGATTTGCAAGCGGTGATTCTACGCCGCAACTACGGTCAAACCCCGGCAATGGCGGCGGGATTTAAGTGTGCCAGAGGCCAAATTTTTATTACCCTTGATGGGGATTTGCAAAACGATCCGGCTGACATTCCAGAAATGCTCGCCAAACTCAACGAAGGATACGATCTGGTTAGTGGTTGGCGAAAAAATCGGCAAGATGCAGCTCTGACTCGCTTGCTCCCTTCTAAAATTGCCAACTGGATTATCGGAAAAGTTACCGGGGTTTCTTTACATGATTATGGCTGTTCTCTAAAAGCTTACCGCGCCGAAATTGTGGCAGATATGAATCTTTACGGGGAATTGCATCGCTTTTTGCCGGCATTAGCCTATATCGAAGGGGCAAAAATTGTGGAAATGCCGGTGCGTCACCACCCACGCCGTTATGGCAGCAGTAAGTATGGATTGGGTCGCACCTTTCGAGTGTTGATGGATTTGCTTACTGTGTTTTTTATGAAAAAGTTTCTCACGCGCCCGATGCATGTATTTGGCAGCTTTGGTTTGCTTTCGATGGCGGTGGGATTTCTGTTAGGATTGTATTTGACGATTATCAAACTCGGGTTTGGGCAAAATATTGGCGATCGCCCTTTGCTGATTTTGTCGGTGGTGCTGCTGTTAGGCGGGGTGCAGTTATTTAGCTTTGGGTTGCTTGCAGAATTGCTGATGCGAACCTACCACGAATCTCAACAGCGCCCCATCTATCGGATTCGCGAAGTGGTGGGAATTCACCCGAACCGCTAAAGAAAACTGCACCGTTAAAATCACTTGAACTGCGATGAACTTTTCCAAGGATTATGACCCAAAGCCAACCGCGCTTTAAAGCTCTAGGGCGATTTTCGTTGAATGTGGTGTCGATCGCGGCGATCGCCCTGGGCATTTTTTTGCGAATTATCAATCTCGGCAGCCGAGAATATTGGTATGATGAAGCCTTATCGATAGTTTTTGTTTCCGGCCAGCGAAATGTCTATAGCAATCCCGGAGAAGTCCCGGTTAACCTAGACAGCTATACCGCTCTCTTACATATTCCCCCGGGTTCCGGTTTATCCGAGATGGCGGCCAATCTTGCCAACGTTCTGCGCGGCATTACAAACAACCAGCACGCTCCTTTATTTTACCTGTTTCATAATTTTTGGATGCGGCTGTTTGGGAATAGCGAAATCGCCATGCGCTCTTTGGTGGTCTTGATGAGTATTGCAGCGATCGCGTCGGTTTATGGGTTGGGACGCAAATTACTGGGCCATCGCGGCGGACTGATTGTCGCTGCATTACTCGCTACAAATCCATTTTACCTGGCTCAATCTCTGCATTTCAGGATGCATGGTGCTTTGCCCTTTTGGGCGGCATTGAGCGGTTGGGCAATGCTGAATCTGACGGGGCGAAAAAATCTGTCTTCTGAGGTAACAAACCGAGATGTTTCCGCTTTATCTCCACGGCGATCGCTTTACGCTGAGTTAGCCTGGAGTGCTATTTTAATTGGCTCGGTCACGGCGGGATTGCTGACCAATTATTTATTTAGTTACTGGGCACTGAGCTTGGCTGTTTTATCCCTCTATCTCGATCGCCGACGATGGTTCCTGCATGGGGTGCGTTTGGCACTGGCGGGAGCGCTCACCGTGCCCTGGATCCTGTGGGGAGTACGCCAACAATTGCGAAATGCTCGCTTCGTTCTAGATCAGTTTGGAGCCAATGAAGGAGAGTCGGTGGCGCTCAGGCACCTGCAAGACGTACTGACATTTTTCGGCACTCAGTTCATTTTGGGAGAGTGGACGAGCAATCTCCCACCGGCGTCGGTGATGGTGGCTGGGGCGATCGCGATTGCGCTGTTCTTGGCGGCGATCGTTCATCTGTGGAAAGTTGGCTTACGCCAATCCTTCACGGTGGCGCTGCTGCTGTCAGTTCTGCCCCTGACCCTCGGCATTATCGTCGATAGTTTAACTACTAAATTTACCGTAGGCTGGGGCGGGGGACGCGCGGTTCTGTTTATTTTACCCGGTTTTTTATTATTACTGGCGGTCTGGATAGAACGGGCGGCGGGTCGGTGGCGTAATCTGGCGGCGAGCGGTTTGTTAGTCTTTTTTTTAACGGTGGGCATTCTCGACTACACGGTTCGCGATCGCGCCATGTTTCACCAGGTTGCTGATGCGATCGCTTCTCAACCGAATACCCCCACTTTAATCGCGATGAATTCCCGCGCCTGGGGTCACGTTCTGCGCTTGGCTTATTACGTTCCCCCCACAGCAAATGTTGACTTATTAGCTCGCGATCCCGCCGATTTGGCTCCGGCTTTAGAGAAGGTTCTCAATGCTGACAATTCCCCCTATTCTCGCATTCTTTGGTTAGATGCAGAAAAATCCGTGTGGTCGCCAAATGCCACCCCAGCGCAAAACCAACAGGTAGAACGGTTACTGGATGAGGCGTTTTGTCAGACTCTTTCATCTTGCCTTTCTTCGGAAACTTTGCAACTTTCCGGGACGATGGAATTAGATGAGTTTAATTTGCAGATTTATTCGCGTTAGTTAATCATTTTTCTCGTTCCCAGCCTCATCTGGGAACGAGGAAGGCGGCTAAACAGCCTCACTCCCGAATGCCTTCTTCGGGAATACCTATTGGGGAGATTCCGGCGATCGCTTTTAAGTTTTGGGTGCGAATCAGTTCGCTAAAGTTTAAATTTCGCCGCTCTATTTTCGCCACTGCTTCAATGGCTTGAACTAAGGCACTGGCGGCTTCGGTTTCCCTGTAGCCGCGTCGTTGCGCGACTTGGAGGGCGGCTTCGTCGGCGGCGACTTCGGTTTCGGTGCGGCGAGTGATGCGCCAGATTTGGGCACCGGCAAGGCTGGTTAAGGCTCCAGCGGCTAAAATACCTACGGCGTCGCCTTGTACCAGTTCGACTAAGGTGCCGACTACGCCGGCGATCGCCACTCCTTGATATAAATCGGGTTTAAACCATTTGACGCCGAGTACCCAGCTCACGGTTCGCAGCAGGAGCATGTCTCGTTGCGGCTTGGATAATCTGCGCCACAAGTCAAAATTAATGTAAATGGGTCGGTTGGTGGCCCAAGGCATGGGAAAGGGACTCTCGATGGGCGTGGATTGTTGCGGTTTGCTGACGAGTTTTGTCATCATTCGACCGCTAGCCGGCATCAGATCGAGCAAGCGAATGGTTTCTGCGGATGGATCCATGATAGGGGGTTTAGAGTTTGGATTTTACAGTGGACTTCATGGGTGGGCGATCGACCATAAAATCAGGGAGAGTCCTACAATTAAATAGAATACGGTAACTCGTGCTCTGTGTGCTTAGGGTTGTGGAGTTTTTGCTCGATTTCAATCCCAATCGGCTAGATTCCCCCCTAGTGTTTACCCCGGGCGGTTTTCACCTTCCTGGGAATGCCTGTTTCAGGCGCTCGAGCGAGACCCGATCGCGTTTAAATCAAGTTCTAAATATGGAAGCTTTTGAGCCAATTGTGCCGAAATGGACGACGAGCGCAGTTCACGCTCACGAGTTCTGCTGCCCCTCCTGCAAAGCAACTCCGATGGAAGCTGCGCGGGTTTGGATCAATCGACGATCGCCGGTCTATACGGAAGATCGCCGTCGCAAATGGCAGGAGTTTTACGAGTGTGGCGAATGTGGCTGTGTTTGGTGGGCCTGGAGTAGCGATCGCCCCCCCTCTGAGTTCTCTAATCGAGAACCACCCCAACCAGAGGATTTCCTGTAATCCTTGACAAAATGCACGCTGTGTGGTAATGGGATTGGTCACAATTTCCGGGAGAATTGCGATCGATCCCAAGGCCATTCTCAATCTCAAATTCTCAATTTCATATTCTCAATTTCATATTCTCAATTTCATATTCTCAATTTTCACCACCGAGGGCACTTTTTCAAGAGGGCTTCGGCAGCATCTTTCGGCAGAGGTTTGGAGAAGAAATAGCCCTGGCCAAAATCGCAGTGCAGTGCCCAGAGATTAACCAGATGCTCCTCTTTTTCCACCCCTTCGGCGGTGACATACATGCCGAGGTTATGGGCGAGCATCGCGATCGCCCGGACGATTTCCGCATTTTCGTTATCCCCGTACATTCCCATCACAAAAGACTTATCAATTTTCAACGTATTAATCGGAAACTGAGCCAAGTGAGACAGAGAAGAATACCCGGTACCAAAATCATCAATACACAAATGAATATTGCGCGATCGCAGTTGTTCCAGCAATTGCGCGGCGGATGCAGCATTTTCCATCAACACGCTTTCAGTAATTTCCAACTTCAAATGACTCGGAGGCAAATGAGTTTCCGCTAAAATGCGATCGATGCGGGCAATCAAATCCAGTTGAGAGAGCTGTTGCCCGGAGAGATTCACACTGATGCTCAAAGGTTGCGGATTCGGATATAACCCTTGCCATTGTTGCATTTGCAGACAAGCTTCGCGCAGCACCCATTCTCCCAAAGGCAGGATCAAACCGGTTTCTTCAGCCACCGGGATAAACTCTGCCGGAGAAATCAAGCCGCGTTCTGGGTGTTGCCAGCGGACCAGGGCTTCAAACCCGGAAAGCAAGCCGGTTTCCAAACTCACAATCGGTTGATAGTACACCAAAAATTCCGAACTATCCAAACTCGAGGGCAGACAACCCTTGCCATTGGTAGGATTGCCATAAGAAACCCGCACCCGAGAGGTTGGCGGGGCGATCGCCGATGGGAGATGTCCGTTATTGCGCGGTTCCACATCCTTGAGAATCGCGCGGCGCAGGTCATTTTCCAACGTCAACAGCGCCACTGCCCCATCGAGCATGCGGCGATCGAACACTTCATGGCGGGCTTTGCCCCGAGCTTTCGCGCGATACATGGCAATATCAGCATCGCGGAGCAAGTCTTCCGGGCGATCGTAGCCCATCCAGCTAGGGGCGATGCCGATGCTAGCTGTAGTAAACACTTCATAGCCGCTCACATTAAACGGCAACGCGAGAGCCTGGTGAATCCGATCGCAAATCGCGATCGCATCGTCAATGTGGTGCAGATTTTCCACCAGCAGGGTAAATTCATCCCCGCCAAACCGAGCCACAACATCCCGACGATTGACGCACTCCTGCAGTCGGCGAGAGAAGGCAATCAACAAGCGATCGCCGATAGTATGCCCCAAACTGTCATTCACCACTTTAAACCGATCCAAATCCAGAAATACCACCGCAAACCAACAATCCGAATCCTGTTGGGCGCGTTCCAGGGCAGCACCGAGTCGATTGAGAAAAAAAGCGCGGTTGGGCAAGCCGGTGAGATTGTCGTGCAGAGCTTCGTGACGCAGTTTTTCTTCCGCAGAGGCGCGATCGCTGATATCCATCACGTGCATATGTACCACCTGAAGTGAAGGTAGCGGGTGATAGAGCCAGGAATAGACGCGATCGTGGATTTGCCGTTCCACCTGCCAACCGCGATTGCCTTGTGTGAGACAAGTAGCCACAATTTGCCGATGGTTGACGGGTAAAAATCCGGTGGCGAGTCCAATTCCCAGTTGGTCTAACACCCGCTCGGTGGCGGGATTGACGTAAATAATCTCGCCATTCGGATTGCAAGCGAGGACGGGATTGGGGTTGTGTTTGGGGAAAGCGGCGAGACGCAGATTCAGTTCTTCGGTGGCTTTGCGATCGCTGATATCGGTTTGAGAACCGGCCATGCGGTAGGGTTTTCCCTCACTGTCGCGTACCGCAAGTCCGCGACTGAGCATCCAGCGATACTCGCCGTTGGCGTCTAACATGCGATGTTCGCTCTTGAAGTGAGGGGTAACGCCGGCCAAATGATCGGCGATCGCCGCTTTTACGCTGTCCAAGTCTTCCGGATGAACGCGCTCGAACCATTCTCCGGGGCGATCGCCGATGTCTTCATCTTCATATCCCAGCAGAGACTTCCAGCGCGGCGAAAAATAGAGGCGATCTCGGTTGAGATTCCAGTCCCACAGTCCGTCATTCGCACCGGCTACCGCCAACGCATATCGCTCTTCACTTTCGCGCAGGGCTTTTTCCTGTTGCTGACGCTCGATCGCCGTGGCTAACACATTCGCGATCGACTGCAAAAAATACAGGTCATCATTGCTAAACTGCCGCTTTTCCAAACTGTACGCTGACAGAACCCCAAACGGGCACGCCGGTCCGGGCACCAGCACGCTCATGCCGCTCACCACTCCGCACCGCACCAACAGTTCCCACGGCGAAAAGCGCATTTCTTCACCCAAATCCTCCACCCGCACCGGTTCGTTGGTGACTACTGTATAATACTCTTGGGAATCTCTCACTCCATTCCCGATCGCTTTTTTCAGTTCGGCTTCCCAACCGCCGGCAGTCCCACGCAACCGCAAAATATTCTCATTTTCGACCCATTCCCAAATCAAGCCTAAATCTACCTCTAAGGTTTGCGTCACTTGCCGTGCGGCTTCTTCAATCAGGCTCGACAAGTCCATCCCAGCTAGTGCCCATTGCCCCAACCCTGCCACTACAGCACTCTCGCGGGCGTGAGCGGCTAATAACCGTTCCGTGCGGCGACGCTGTTGCAGTTCCCTTTGCAAATGGGCGGTTTTTTCTTCCAAGAGTCGTTCTAATTCGTCGGTATGCAGCAGCACTTTGCCGGTCAGGGGGCGCAGCAGCAGTACCATACCGCCGGTGGCTAAAATGAGAAAAACTACCATCATTGCGGCTAAGATGGTAATTTGCTGTCTCAGGGGTGCGTAGAGTTGCTCGGGGGGTATTTTAGCTAACAGCACCCACTGGTTTTTAGCCAACCAATCGTAGGCGATCGCTTCTGTAGAACCCGCCGCATTTTTGGTCATCATTAATCCCTTTTCTTCCCCAATCGCTTCTCTAAGTGTTGCGGCTAAAACGTTATCTTGCCACGGCACACCCGGGGTCTCGCCCTCAAAGGGAAATAACTGCTCGATGCGATTATTTTGCTGCGCCGCTAACAGGAGATTTCCGTTTTTTTCGTATTCGGTAAACTCTTGGAGAATGTCCACCAGTCTGGCAATATCAAACAAAACGATATCAGTGCCGACTCGTTGGGATTGTTTGTTCATTATCGGCGCACCGGCAACAATGTAAAATTGCTCTTGCAGGCGGATGGGTTGAGAGACGATCGCTTTTTTCCCTTCCGCTGTGGGGACTTGCCAGAGATGGCGCGCAATGGGCCTCCCCACCTGCACCACCGGATTTCCGGCGCGATCGAGTCGGGTAATGCCGACAATTTCGGGAGATTGGTTCAAGGCGTCGGCGAGCAAAGGAGTGCTGAATGCCGCTAACTCGGGCTTCTTCACCTCCCCTTGGTTATAATTTTCTAGCGCTTCGCGCGCTTTGCTGCGACTGGCAATCTGTTCGGCAACGTCTCGAACTCGCCATAGGTACTCCTCCACGGCTTGGCTTTTTGTTTGCACCGCCAACAGCAGATTTTCTTGGGCATCTTGTTTCAGATACCGATATAGGGGCACCATACTGGCGATGGAAATGATGACCCCAATTGCCAACATCCCTACTGCTGCATACACGACAATTGATTGCCGCAGTTGTCCTGTTAGGTTGCGTTCAGCCACTTTTTCTGCCTACCATTGCACGCCGCCACTCCGTTGAAAGCCCAATCTGCGCGATCGCTCGCTCTTCGAGTTCCAGACAGTACGGTGCTGTCGCTGGTGGCGCAAGTGCTTGCAAAAAGTTGGCAAGCTTTGGCAGTCCCCGTGGCAGGGCATTGCTTTGATTTCGGATCCCACCGTTGTCCTCCTTCCCTGGAAAATAGGTGTAGCCTAGCCGATTTCTCCTATCGGGTAGAGTGATTTTTGTTACTGTCCTCGGGATTTCCAGGTTATCTGTTCTTTATTTACTGTCAATTTTATCATTTTTTACCCGGGACTTTGCTGCCTCAGCTCGGCAACCCGCCCTTGCCAATCGGCAACCCTGGCGTTTTTTCCCAGTTGAGCTGCAATTGCCTGGGTCATCTAACCGTTAAGTCATTCTGATTGAATGGCTAAAATTTGCTGATTCTGCCATCTGTGTCCTCAGACAATTGACGCGGGTCATCCCATCGATGGGCGCTAAAAATAGCGCCTACAGAAATTGTTATCCCTTGAAAAGGCGGTATTTTACTCCGGATTTTTCCGACACTGGCAGCCGTTTCCATCCCTAGATTTTGCTGGGGCGGAGGTTAGGGCTGGTCAGGGGCTTATTTTCTCCTCAACTCGGGCAATCTCGCGGGCGTCTCGATCGCGCTATTTTTACCCGATGCAGACGCGGCGGTGGAGAAAATGGACTTTACTCAGCATGATTCTTAGCATATAATAAACTTTTTGTCAACACCCGACTGAGCGATAGTGTTCCACTTATCGCCTTGACGTCAATTGGAAACTCAAATCACAAATGCCAGACTATTACGAACTTGAAAAGCGGCTATGGGATGCCGCCGATCGATTGCGAGCAAATTCAAAACTCAAACCGTCGGAATATTCCTTGCCCGTGCTAGGACTGATATTCTTGCGGTATGCCGACCATAATTTTGCGAAACAAGTGCAGCAATATCGCCGCAGCGATCGCCCTTTCAATTTCGCGGGGAATTTCTTGTACCTACCCCCAGAGGCGCGGTTCGATAGCTTGCTAAATCTGCCGCCAAACGCCAATCTTGGTGAAGCAATGAATCAAGCAATGCTGGCGATCGAAGCAGAAAATCCCACGCTCAAAAACGTCTTGCCCAAAACTTACCATCGTCTGGGCAACGACATCCTGCGAGAATTGCTGACCAGCTTTAACGCGATCGCCC
The DNA here is from genome assembly GCF_055795085.1 of Phormidium sp. CCY1219. NCBI lineage: Bacteria > Bacillati > Cyanobacteriota > Cyanophyceae > Oscillatoriales > Oscillatoriaceae > Phormidium > Phormidium sp. CCY1219. The sequence goes on from NZ_JAYFEQ010000479.1 coordinate 43,810, forward strand.
TCGACATCGAAGGCGACGCCTTTGGCCGAATTTACGAATACTTTCTCAGTCACTTCGCCATGAGTGAAGGACAAAAAGGCGGCGAATTCTTTACCCCCACCTCCCTGGTCAAACTGATTGTCGAAATTCTCCAACCCTTTCACGGCAAAATTTTTGACCCCGCCTGCGGCAGTGGCGGCATGTTCGTTCAAAGTGCAGCTTTCATCGAAAAACATCAGCAAAATCCCAACACCGAAATCGGCATTTACGGACAAGAACGCATCGGCGAAACGGTTCGTCTGTGTCGCATGAATCTCGCCATTCACGGACTCGCCGGCAATATCTGCCAAAGCAATACCTACTATGAAGACGACCACAATTGCCTGGGCAAATTCGATTTTGTCATGGCCAATCCCCCGTTTAACGTAGACAAAGTAGACAAAGAAAAACTCAAAAACGACTCCCGTTTCCCCTTCGGTCTGCCTCGCATCGACAACGCCAATTACCTGTGGATTCAGTTATTTTATAGCGCCCTCAATTCCAAAGGTCGCGCCGGATTTGTTATGGCAAATTCCGCCAGCGATGCCCGAGGTTCCGAATTGGAATTCCGCCAAAAACTCCTGTCAATTGGGGCAATTGATGTTATCATCGCCGTCGGTCCCCACTTTTTCTACAGTGTCGGATTGCCTTGTACGTTATGGTTTCTCGATCGCGCGAAAGTCTATTCTCCGCGCAAAGATAAAGTGCTGTTTATCGACGCCCGTCAATTTTACCAGCATGTTTATCGTTCCCATCGTCAATTTAGCCCGGAACAAATTCACTTCCTCTCCAACATCGTCCGCATGTATCGCGGTCAAACGGTTGAATCGGTGGAAACTTTACCGGAACACACTCGAAAAAATCCCGCCGTTCCCGCTTACGGCACTTTACCCGATTGGGAAGAAACCTTTCCCAACAACATCTATCGAGACGTTCCCGGATTGTGCCGCATCGCGACTTTGGCAGAAATCGAACGAGAAGGTTACAGTCTCAATCCAGGGCGTTATGTTGGCGTTCCACCTAAACCGGAAGATGATTTCGATTTTAGCGAAAGACTCCAGCAACTCAATGAAGAATTCGAAACCCTCAGCACTCAATCCCGAGAACTGGAACAACGCATTTCTCAAACAGTGGTTCATTTACTCCAAACCACTGAAGCAAGGAAAACAGATAATTTTGACAAGGTGAAACGAGTCGTGTAATATCTGTAGCTTGAAGGGCAACATTTTCCCATCGTCAGTCTTTTGGCGTCGTTTTTCTCTCTTTCTCTTTCCCGAACATTTGATTCTCTCTCCTTCTCGTTTCCCCATTTTTTTTAATGGGTTCCGTTTGAATCCGAATCGACGCGCTAGAGGTGTGAATGTGACTACATTTTCAAAGTTCCCCGTCAAGCCAAATCAAAATTGGACCGTGCAACGCATTGGCGAGTGTTGTCTCGTGGGAGATGGCATCCACGCCAAAGTTAAACGACAAGATAGCGGCGTGCTTTATTTAACCGCTAAAAATCTCAAGCCCAATAGCTTGAATTTGTCAAAAGTTGACTATATTTCTGGCCAGGATTTTGAGAGACATTTCTGTAGAAATATTCAAGCGATCCGCAAACCCGAAGCAGGAGATGTTTTATTCGGGATTATCGGCAGTATTGGCGAACCGTATTTAGTGCAACCGGAAGATTATTTTGGCATTTCTAGCAGTGTGGCTATTTTACGCCCCAATCAACATCTTATCTCGCCGCTTTATCTTTATTACTGGGTAAAAACTCCGATTTTTCAAAATGCTTTGCACGGGTTGAAAGCTGGCGTGGTGCAGTCTTATGTTAGTTTGGAGTCGCTGAAATCCCTGCCAATTTACTATCCCGATCTGCCCACTCAGTACAAGATTACCGAGATTCTGTCGGACTACGATAGTTTAATTGCCAATAACGATCGCCGAATTCAGTTATTGGAAACAATGGCGCAAACGGTTTATTATGAGTGGTTTGTTAAATTGAATTTGCCCCATTTAGAAATGCGTCGGGCAACGGATCTGGAACGAGAAGTCACGGGTAAAGAGATGTTTCCCGTGGGATGGAAAGTGGAGGCGATCGGGGATGTGGTGGATACCATCGGCGGCGATACTCCCTCGAAGAAAAAACCGGAATATTGGGCGAATGGCACCCTGATGTGGTATCGAACCACGGATTTAACCGCGTCGGGCACCATGTTTATTTCCGAATCTGCCAACAAAATTACTGATTTGGGGCGACGCAACAGCAAAATTCGGGTTTTTCCGCCCTATTCGGTGATGATGACTTCCCGGGCAACTATTGGGGTGGTGGCAATCAATACCACAGAAGCTTCCACGAATCAAGGGTTTATTACCTGCATTCCCAACGAACAACTTTCGGCATATTATCTCTATTTTTGGATTAAAGAAAATCGAGACTGGATTTTTAGTTTGGCGTCGGGGTTGATGTATCGAGAAATTAATTTGAGTGGATTTCGCAAGTTGCCGATCGCACTTCCCGATCGCCACATCCATCGTCAGTTTATAGACACCCTCGACCCTCTGTGTTCGGAAATTCAAGCCTTACAAGCCAAAAATTCTACCCTAAAACGCACCCGCGCCTTACTCCTGGCTAAACTGCTTTCTGGAGAAGTGGATATTGCCGATCGCTTCTGTCAAATTGCCTAACCCAAACCCCGCTATTCCCCTGCAATCCCCTGGCGCGATCGCTCAGGGGTGGGCACTTTTTCTCCATCATCCGCTTAACTTTCAGGATTGGTTACGCTAACTTCTATGGGAAAAACCACGCTAAATTCCGATCCATCCCCCACTTCCGAGATCATGTGAATCTCTCCTTGCAGCAGTTTCACCAGTTGCGCCACGATCGCCAATCCCAACCCCGTACTTCCTTCCCTTTCTGGCGCGATATTCACTCCCACCCGCGAAAAGGGCTGAAAGATTTTTTCTCGATCTTCTGGCGAAATTCCAATTCCCGTATCCCTAATGCTGAGCAACCATTTGTTCTCGGGTAAAGTTTCGCAAGAAATGCTTATCGAACCATCATCGGTATAACGCACTGCGTTGCTCAAGAGGTTAATCAAAATCTGCTGCAAGCGCGACAGATCCGTTACCACTCGTTCCGGTGCCAAATCGCTAAAAATTCGTAACTCCAATCCTTTTTTTTGTGCCAGGGGTTCGATGGTTTCAATTGCGGTAACCAGGGTACTTTGCACGTCCACTTCGATTAGTTTCAACGTGGCAGTTCCCGCTTCAACCCGGGACAATTCTAACGAATTATTCACCATTTCCAGTAATTGTCGCGAAGAACGCAACACGCGCTCGATGCGATCGATATTCAACGCATCCGACTCGGTTTTCCCCTGTTGCTGGCGCAAAAGCATTTGCGAATAAGCCATAATCGAATTCAACGGCGTTTTAAACTCGTGCGCCAGTTGCGAAAAGCTCTGCTGACTCAAATTCAGCAACCGCGTCAGTTCTTCATTCGTTTGGGTGAGTTGCTGCTGAATCTGCTCTAGCTTTTTGGTGCGCTCTTTCACGAATCTTTGAAAACAATAGGCGCTAGCTTGGTCGATCGCCGCATCGATTATCCGAAATGCCCGATAGGATTGCTGGGGCGTCAGTTTTAAAAAATCTTCCTCTAATGCTGAAAATATCGTTTGCCGCAAAAAGCGATATTCTCGGGCAATCTCTTCCGCATCATATCCATTTTCCGCCCGTTCCACTGCATGACCCAAACTGGCTTGCGCCACCACTTCAAAATCATCGTCTTCCGGATAATCCAAAGCGGAAACCATCGCCTTAAGTACCTCAGGAATTAAGTTCTGTAACGCTGGTTCGGATAAATTTTTTGAACTTTCTATTTTCGCATCCTCTCGAACTTTTTCTTTCCATTTTTCAAGGATTACATCAAGTTTATTCGCCAAAGATTGACTAATAGAAACCATAAAAGATTGGCTCATCATTGCAACAGCTACAGCTCGTTTGTTGTTAGTGGCTATAAAATAGACAGTCGAGTATTTTTCGATAGATTTTACCTAAAACTCCCAAGAATCGGTAAAATTTCTCAATTTACCATTACTCCGGGGTCGGCGATGCGATCGCGCGGTGGATTGCCCCTGGATTGCTTCCGCAGCAGCGATCGCTGGGAAAATTCTCCAATCAAGTGTACTCATCCTTACCCCCATCTCTGTGCTCTAAGTGGAGGTTTGCGCCTCCCTTCTCAAATCACCTCCCTGTCTCTTCCATCGTCTTACTCCCCTTTGCCAAAAATAGTTTCTCTGATTATCCTTCAATTGTAGCAATCAGTCTACCCCTTACCAACCCTCATTTATCCCCTTTGACGGGAAAAAGTCCGTCCAATTCTCCCCCTGGCTTGTTTTCTGAGGTAAGATTCCCCGCTTGGTTGCTCCTGCAAACTACACAAAAGCCTGGAAACGCAATTACCGAATATCCTGCTGTGCGCGAATCCATTAAAATAAAAAATGAAAATCTCGATCGCGGATTCAACTAACAAAGAGACTTTGGCATGAACTGGCAAGAAATTTCTGGGAACTGGGTTCATATTCCACCCCACCCGAAGGGTATCGTCCATTTTCTTGGCGGCGCTTTCGTGGCGGCGGCCCCGCAAGTCACCTACCGATGGCTACTCGAACAGCTTAGCCTAAAAGGCTATGCGATTGTCGCCACTCCATTTGTCAATACCCTGGATCATGCGGCGATCGCCCACCAGGTTCTCGATCGCTTTGAATGGTGCATCGAACAACTTCGCTTATCGCGCAAATTACCCAAGCGCTATCTTCCAATTTACGGCATCGGACACAGTATGGGATGCAAACGTGCGACTCGTTTAGCTGAAATTTGCCCCTAAATCGGGCATTGGAATGCTAGCAAGGTTCCCCAATAGAACCTTGACAACTGAATGACCTTGCAGGTGAAAATCCTGCCGCGCAGGTGCAGCGCTGACAGCACTTCCCCTCCGGTAACGACTGGGCATCACTCCGGAAAGCGGGGATGAAAGGAGGCAATCCCGAGGGCCTAACTCGGTACCCTTCAAGCAAGAGGATATGGGTAGATTCCGAAGGTACGTCCGAACCATCGTCACCCATCACCAGCTCAATTAGGCACAAAAAAAGCTGGAGCCAAACGGCACTGGATATCTGGAGATGGCAGTTGTTTGTCTGACCATCACGCACTTCCATAAACCCGGTGGAAAGTACCGCCCTAACCCCTCGATTAAAGGTCATTCGGAACGAGGAAACCCTCTAGCGACTCTCAATCCCTTTCTCGGATTGCGTACTCACCCAAGAGGCAATTTCTCCATCTCGGAGGTTGTTAGAGGTGTAGGATTCGGTAAGAAGCAAATGCTCGATTCGTAACGAACGAGATAGGCTGACGTACCGACTTTTCGATAATCGATAGACTCGGAATTTCGTAGATATGAACGCAAACGCTCGGGACAGTAAACCTGATGACGGTAGTTTGGAAGAAAACTCCGCTGGCCAACAATGGAAAACCCTTCCCTGGAAACAGTTGGAACGGCAACTCTTCCACCTACAAAAGGGAATCTATCACGCTTCTCGCTCTGGCAATCTTAAATCACTCCGCCGCTTACAACGGCTCTTGCTGAAGTCTCGCGCGGCCAAAACTCTTGCCGTGGCTCAAGTCTGTGCGGATAATTCTAATGGGCAATTTCCGGCAATTGATGGCCTAACTTCTTTGGGCGCGGCTCAACGATTTACCCTGGTTAAGGAACTGGAATTGTTAACGGGCGGACAACCGCTTCGCTCGCTGGAAGTTTCTCTCCCCAATGGTCGGGAAAAAATACGTTTGCAAATTCCCACGATGAAAGACCGCGCCTTGCAATATCTGGTAAAGTTTGCACTGGAACCGGAATGGGAGGCAAAGTTTGACCCAAATAGCTATGGTTTCCGTCCGGGCAGAAGTTACAAGGATGCGATCGCGGCAATTTATGCCAGCATTAAGGCTCAACCCCAGTATGTGCTGACCGCAGATTTGTCTGTCAATTTACCCCAAATCGACCCGCAAGCACTGGCGCAGAAAATGGCCGCTGTTTCCCCAATTCGACGCCTGGTGAAAGCTTGGTTAAAAACGGGGGCGATCGCTTGGTCTGCTGTAGGTGAACCGCTCGAATTCAATCCCTCAAAGTCTGCTTTTTTCCCTTCTCAAATCCTCGCCCCTTTGCTGCTGAATATCGCCCTGGATGGTCTGGAAAATCACCTGATGCAGTTGGCCAATACTCTATTTGTCCCCGATCGGGACACCCAAACTGGCTTGACTGTGGTGCGCTATGCGGCCCAGTTGGTTCTCCTTCATCCGGATAAAGCGGTTCTCCTGCAGTGTCGGGCGATCGCTGGCGAATGGTTGCAAACAATGGGTTTATCTCTGCGGGATGAAAACACTCGTCTGGCTCATACCCTCGACTCCCATGAAGCAACGCCACCAGGGTTTGATTTCCAAGGCTTTCATATCCGCCAGTATCCGGTGGGAAAATATCACTCGAAGCTGGGTTTCAAAACCCTGATTCAGCCTTCTAATTCGGCGGTTAAAGCTCACAAAAAACAGATAAAGGCGGCAATTAAAGCCCATCAAGCGGCCAGTCAATCTACTTTAATCGCTTGTCTGAATCCGCTCATCAATCATTGGTGTGGCTATTTCTGTAGTGTGAGTTCAAAGAAAACCTTTTCTTCCCTGGATTACGACCTTCACCTGAAGCTAAAACGATGGGCAAAACGCCGCCATCCGCATAAGTCTAATGCTTGGGTGAAGCAAAAATATTGGCAGGCGATCGGGTCGAAAAACTCGGTGTTTGCCTCTCATCCACACGACCGATTGGCGTTACATGCCGAAACTGCCATTGTCCGTCATCTGAAAGTCCGGGGAGATGCTTCTCCTTATGATGGGGATTTGTCTTATTGGGGTCCGCGACTGAGGGAATCTGGCCCATTATCGGGACAACAATTAACCCCAGAAGAAATTTAGGCTGGATATTGCTTACCCTACGACTTCGGAGTGCCATGCTGCGAGAAGTGCCGATGAAACGGAGTATCGAAAAGAGGAGCCTTGTGAAGGGAAACTTTCACGCAGGGTTCTGAAGACGAGCAGTTTCGGTGACGAAATTGCTTAGTTTAACTGCATTTGTTAATCGGGAGTTTGTTTGATGTCGATCGCGCGGGTAATGTGCTGATTTCTTATAACAATTATCCGGCACGTCGTTCGATTCCATTTTTAGAGTGGTTAGAAACGGTTCCCTCGTCTTTTGCGGTGGAATTTACCCCAGACCCAGAAGAAACGAACGAAATTATTGCCTCGGGCTATCAGGTCCGGCGCAATCTTGTGGTTAAATTTAAGGAGGATACCATCGACCAAACTTTACTGTTGCTCCCGGTCCTGGAAACTCGCTTCCCGGATATGGTGACGATCCTCACCCTCCCGGGTAACCATCTGACGCCTTTGAGTCAGGATCCGGGGTGGAAACCGGGGATTGAGTTCTCTCCCTTAGATGCGATCGCTCAATGGTTGCGTCAAGAACTCTACCGCGAACCCCAGGGCCTCACGCGCGAAATCCTTCGCTGGCTCAATCCACTTTAACCTCACCGATTCCGGACACCCTCACCTAACCCACGCGGGTAGGGTGGGCAAATTGTTGCCCACCCTCCAGGTCTTTAATGTCATCGATTGTTGTTAACCTGTTACCCTGAAGTTTAGAAAAAAGTCAAAAAATGAGTAATTTTACTCTTGACTTTTTTCTAACTTTGTGGTAAGTCTACGGCAGCGGACTGACTTGGGCGCGGAAAAGGAGGCGATCGCCGTGGCGGTAGCCGGTGTAACGAACCTGCACCGGATCCCCCGGTTGGGCGGTGCCTTCCATGAGCTGATGGTGTTGCGGATCGTAAGCGACTTGGGAACCCACGGCGGCGATCGGTACCACTTCCCATTGCTGGAGCAACTGTTCTAGCGGACCGAGCAAGGGTAGCAGACGGGTGGCGGGAACCTCGGGATTTTTCTGAGCCGCACGAGCCGCCGTGGGCCATTGTCGCAACCAAGATTCCAGGGTTTCCAAACTCGCTTGCTGAAATTCGAGCATCACAGACTCCCGCTGCTGCTGCATGGCCAAGCGCAGTTGTTCGTACTCTCGTTGCAATTCGGCGAAATTGGCGGCTTTGGGACTGTCGGTGGCACTGTGCGTAGTGGGGAGGGGTGCTTCTGCTGACGCGGCGCTTTCCACCAAGAGGCGATCGCCGCCCGGAGAAAAGTTAGCCAGCAGATCCGCTACCGACACTTGCAGGGCCGCCGCTAATTTGAGCAAATATTCCCCGCGAATTTGCAGCGCTTGCCCCCGTCGAAGCTGTCGCACCTGCCAGTGGGAAACCTCCGCCGCGCGAGAGAGGGCGCGAAAACTGGAAATTCCCACTTGTTGCATCAACCCTTGCAACTTTTGGCTGTAATCTACAGCGTCACTCTCCGTGGGGAATTGAGGGTTGAGGGTTGGTTGTGGATCGATCATGGTTAAGGGGGAAGCAGACGGTTTAGCAATTAATTGTAAGTGTTCCCGAAAGTGGGAATCACCAACCATTGGCGATCGCCAATTAGAGGACAAACGGTTCGCCAAAACTTTCGCTATAGCAAACGCGATCGATATCGAACCGTCCGCCATACTGTTTGTATGGTTCGGTCGCAAATCCAAGGGCTAGCAAGCAGCAAACATCCACTTCCTCGGGGATGTTAAATGCCTCTTTGACGCGATCGCTGGCAAATCCTTCCATCGGACAGCTATCTACACCAAAGCTTTTGGCAACAATCATCATATGCGCTACAGCCAGCATGGTGTGGCGGTTGGTCCAGGCTTCGACGGATTCATGCATAAGGGCGGCTCTCGAACAGTTGCGGAATCGCTTCTCGCATCATCTGGGCATATTGTTCGTTTATCGCATCGGTTTGTTTGCCCAGTTGAATCACCGATTCGATGTACTCGGAATCTGTGACTCGGCGATCGCCACAGCAAATCAAGACCACCGGGGCCTCGCCCACCTGTCTTTGGTCAAAGGCACAGGCTTTTAGTTTCTCTCGATTGTCGCGATCGCGAAGTGCAATAAATCGCCACGGTTGCAGATTGTACCCCGAGGGCGATCGCACCCCCAAGCGCAAAATGGCTTCTAAAATTGCCGGGGGAATCGGATCTCGATGAAATGCTCTGGCCGCGCGACGCTGTTGGATCGCATCTTTTAAGCCCAAGGTTGGTTGTATTTCAATGGTCATTCTACCTTATAAAGTTTCCGGGGTTAGGGCTGCAAAAAAAAGTAGGTCGATCGCCTCAACCTACTTGACAAAAGCTGTAGCTGTAGGGTGGGCAAGGACTTGCCCACCCTACTCCTCCTCTAGTCTTCCAGCAGGCTTCTCAACATCCAAGCGGTTTTTTCGTGAACCTGCATTCGCTGGGTCAATAAGTCTGCAGTGGGTTCGTCGCTAACTTTGTCGGCGATCGGGAACACCGATCGCGCGGTTCTGACCACTGTTTCTTGACCTTCCACCAGCAGCTTAATCATCTCGGTGGCGGAAGGCACCCCTTCGGTTTCTCGAATCGAGCTTAACTTGCTAAATTCGCTGTAAGTCCCGGGAGCTGGGAAACCTAACGCGCGAATGCGTTCGGCAATTCCATCCACCGCCAATGCCAGTTCGTTGTACTGCTGCTCGAACATCAGGTGCAACGTCTGGAACATCGGACCGGTGACGTTCCAGTGGAAATTGTGGGTTTTCAAATAAAGGGTGTAGGTATCGGCAAGCACCCGCGATAACCCTTCGGCGATTTCTTTGCGATCCTTTTCGTCAATGCCGAGATTGATTTGCGGCGCTTTCTTTTTATCTTTGCCCATGAGGCAAGCCTCCAAAAAACGAGAATATGTTTATTTTCTCATCAAACGATGAAGAGGTGATGACCAATCTGGGCTACGCTAGGTGCATTTTCAATACCGATCGCGGGGCGCGGCGAACTTTACACCGGATGGTTTCATGGCCTAAGCGTTGGCAAGCTTCGTAGCGATGGCATCCGGAAAAGCCGTAGTATTGCCCATCCACTTCTAGCACGTCAATCGGTTCGAGTAAGCCTACTTGCCCAATCGACTCCATCAGGGCGGCGACTTTCTCCGGGTCGTTGGTTCGCGGTAAGGGGCGGCGAATCTTGTCAATCGGAATTTCTTCGATTCTCATCAGCAGGTTTTTCTCTATTTTAAGTGCTTTACTAAATCATACTCATAATGACTTCGACTTGCCATGAGTAGAAGTAGCTAGGGGAGAAGGGGGAAGAGGGGAGGGGAGGAGGAGCGATCGGGGAAATCGTCATCTGGACTACCGAAGCGATCGCAGGTTCCGGGGAGAATAGAGGTTAGATAGAAGTCCCCCCTTTTTACAATACAAATTGTCGAGATTGGGTAAAGTAGGAGCAAACCGGATCGAACCACCAGACCCGGGCAAAAAAAACCCAGCCCATCAAACACAGAGCGAGCGTTATGGCTTTTGGCAAAACAAGCGTCAGAGAACCAATTGCGATTGGCGATCGCGAGATCGACCCCAAGACACCGACAACCCGAAAGTGGTTGAGGAGAATTTCCGGCACCCTGCTGAGTGCAATTTGCTGGTGGGGAGTCGTTACCGAGGGAGTGTGGGGGAATAGCATCACCAACCGAGAACTGCAAGTGGGGGTGGTGCAGCGATTTGGCAGGGAAGCCAGGGATAAACTGATCTTCAAACCCATGAGCGGCGATCGCTTATTTGTCCGGTTTGAGGGAGGAGACGGCACCCCCGTCACCCAATCAGTGAACGAACTGGAACTAGAAATCGAGATGAAACCCCTCGCACAACCCATTGTCGAAGAGCGGTTAGTGCTGAGTACCCATCGCAGCTTTGAGAATGCCGAACAAAGCGCCCAAGACTGGCGCAAACAGGGACTCGAAGTCGAACTTGCCTACCCCGGGCGTTGGCAGGTATGGGCGAAGCGGGAAGTTTACAGCACCCCATTACTGCGGCGGTTGCTGCTGCAAAGCCTGCAAGCGCAAGGGAACGAACTGGCATTTTTAGACACCGAGATCCGGCAGCAGGTGCCTCAACCCACCTGGGTAGTGGATGGATTTCGCTACCACCGCGATCGGCTAGAAATTTTCGCGAACAACAATCGAATTCAAGTCAGCAAAGGGAAAGACGATCGCAATCCCCGGTTATATGGCGGGACATTGCGGGTGCAACCCGACGCCTACGGTAGCTTCACCGTAGTGAATGACGTGAAGATGGAGACCTACTTGCGCGGCGTGGTGCCCCATGAAATTGGAGCCAATGCCCCAGATGCGGCGGTAGAAGCGCAAGCGATCATCGCGCGCACCTATGCCTTGCGGAACCTGCGACGATTTGCGATCGACAACTACGAACTATGCGCCAGTACCCAGTGCCAGGTTTATAAGGGTCTGGGGCAAACCTGGGAACCAGCAGATATCGCGATCGCCGCCACGGCGGGAAAAGTGCTGACCTACAACAACGAATTAGTAGACGCCCTGTATTCTTCCACCACCGGGGGAATCACCTCCCCCTATAACGACATGTGGGACGGAGAAGGGCGACCCTACCTCACCGCCGTCATCGACTCCGTAGCCAATCTGTGGGACTTATCGCGCAACAGTTTGGCAAGCGAGCAAAACTTCCGACGGTTTCTCAGCTTGGAAAAAGGATTTAATGAAGAGGAGTGGGATTTATTTCGCTGGCGGGAATTCTCTCCCTTGGCACAGACCAATGAAGACCTGAAGGAGTATTTGGTCGAAAAGAAACATGCCCTGGCGAATTTTAATACTGTAACCGGAATTGAGGTAGTCGAGCGCAGTCGGGCCGGGCGGGCGATCGCGGTGAAAGCCACCACCGATAAAGGAAGCATCATCCTCAGGAAAGACGAAATTCTCCGTGCATTTTACGCGCCGTTGAGTACCTTTTTTTACGTGGAACGGGTTTACGGTGCGGATAAAACGTTAAAAGGGTATGCCTTTGTGGGTGGTGGATTCGGACATGGGGTGGGATTGAGTCAAACCGGATCCCACAAATTAGCCAAGTTGGGGTGGTCGAGCGTACGCATTTTGGAATTTTACTATCCCGGAACTCAAATCGAGACCCTCCATGAAGACATTATCTTCTGGCGCGACCCCCTCGAGTCTCTCCCGCCCACTGCATCCCAAGGGTGAGGTAGCAACAGCAAAGGGGCGCGCGATCGCGCGTCCCTTTGAGGAAATTAATTTGTTCGCTCTTGGAAACAGGCTGGAGTCGAGAGGCTTTGATTTCCCCTCTCTAGAGCCGATCTACGAGTTCGATCCCGAGGAAACCTCGGGATCGAACTCCAATTGTTAATTTCTAGTAGAGTTCTTCTTCTTGGTGGGTGGTAATGGTGCAATCAGAAGTGGGGTAGGCAACGCAAGTCAACACATAACCCGCTTCGATTTGATCGTCATCCAAGAAAGACTGGTCAGACTGGTCGATGGTGCCAGCGTCCAGTTTGCCCGCGCAAGTAGAGCAAGCGCCTGCACGGCAGGAATAAGGCAGATCCAGACCTTGTTCTTCGGCCACGTCGAGAATGTACTCGTCATCGGGCACTTCAATGGTCTGCTCGCCATCGGGCATTTTTAAGGTAACTTTGTAAGTTGCCATTTCGCGATCCTCTCAAGTAATCGACTGGTTAAAAGATAAGTTCTCCTAATACAGATGTTGCGTCTTGATTAACCTGCAACACTGCTTATAGGTTAAGCCTATCTCTGATATTACGGGAAAAAACAAAGCTTGCAACACCGATTTTCCCAATATTTTCAACAAAATTTATTATAAAAATTTCTAATTTCATCCTGATTACTTATACCTAGGGGAAAACCCTTACGAAATGAGGGTTTGGCAGCGATCGCCTCTGGGGGGAGGACCTGGGGGGGGCACGGCGGGCGTGGTAAAATCGATCGCGATCGCGAGGGGGGCGATCGCCACTCCCGTCCCGGAATATCAACTGCAAGCACCAACCCAGAAAAAGCCCGTGAACACCAATTCTCATCCCAGCGCTGCAACGAGTTCTCCTGTGAAACCCCTGCCATTGCCCGTTCGAGTCGGGTTGGTGGGGACCGGTTTTGCCGCCAAATTGCGCGCGGAGACCCTGCAAGGAGACGATCGCGCCACCCTGGTGGCGGTGGCAGGTCATACCGCCATGAAAACCGAACAATTCGCTCAAACTTACCAAGCGGAGGCGATCGGATCCTGGCAACAACTGGTGGAACGCAACGATATCGATTTGGTGATGATTTCCCTGGTTAATTCCGCTCATGGGGACATCGTGGCGCGATCGCTGCAAGCCGGCAAGCATGTGGTGGTGGAATACCCCCTCTGTCTCGACGCGATCGCCGCCAAAGAATTAATTTCTCTGGCAAGTCAGCGCCAATTACTGCTGCATGTGGAGCATATCGAACTCTTGGGAGGCTTGCATAATGCCCTGAAAGCCTCCTTGCCCGAAGCCGGAGAAGTCACCTATGCCCGCTACGCCACCATCACCCCGCAACGCCCGGTTCCCCTGAAGTGGACTTACAATCTCAATCTGTTTGGCTTTCCCTTCGTCGGGGCGCTTTCCCGCCTGCATCGCTTTACGGATTTATTTGGCTCTGTGGCTACGGTAAGCGCTCAGGCAAGGTTCTGGGAAGCGTCGGAACCGGACTACTATACCGCTTGTTTGTGTACGGCCCAGCTTCGTTTTACCAGTGGGGCGATCGCGGATTTGATTTATGGGAAAGGAGACCAGTTCTCGAAAGGGGAACGGAAATTTGAAGTGCATGGGGAAAAAGGTACGCTGATTTTTGATGGCGATCGGGGGGAATTGGTGCGCCTCGATGAGGTGACTCCCCTCTCGGTGGGCACTCGTCGCGGTTTATTTGCCCGAGATACCACGATGGTCCTGGATTATTTAACCGCCGGGAAACCGCTTTACGTGGAACCGACGGCTAGCGCCTATACCCTGAAAGTGGCGGATGCGGTCCGTCGGGCAGCACAAACCCAGGAAACCATTTCTCTGGAGAATTGAGGGAAAAGCTGAATTCAAAATTGCTCAATTCTCGGTTCCGTCTCCGGTGGTCTTTTCGCGGTTGGCTTCAAATCCGGCGACTTCGGAGAGGGTGTAGAGGGGGCGTCCTTTGACTTCTTCGTAAATGCGTCCGATGTATTCGCCTAAAATGCCGATGCAGATGAGTTGCACCGCACCGAGGAAGAAGCTGCAACTCATAATGATGGCGAAACCGGTTAAGGGGGAGTCGGGATAAAAGATTCGCCAGTAGATGACTAAAATGGCCATCCCAATGGCGATCGCGGCGGCGATGGAACCGAGATAGGTGGACAGGCGCAGGGGGACGCTGGAAAAGGCGACGATTCCGTTGAGGGCTAAGGCGAAGGATTTGCGGAAACTGTATTTTACTTCGCCGGCGAAGCGGGGGTCGCGATCGAATTCAATGGCGGTTTGCTGAAATCCCACCCAGGCGCGCAATCCGCGAATGTAGCGGTTTCGTTCTGGCATGGCGTCGAGGGCGTCGATACAGCGGCGATCGAGCAGGCAAAAGTCGCCGGTGTCTGAGGGGATGTCTACATCGGCGAGTTTCCGCAGTAGGCGATAGAAGAGGTAGGCGCTGCAGCGTTTAAACCAGTTTTCTTGACCGCGCGATCGCCGTTGGGCGTAGACGACTTGATAGCCTTGTTGCCATTTGGCGATTAAGTCGGGAATCAGTTCGGGTGGGTCTTGCAAGTCGGCATCTAGGACGATGGCCACTTGCCCTCGGGCAAAGTTTAAGCCGGCAGTTACGGCAATTTGGTGCCCGAAATTACGCCCAAAGCTCAGATAGCAGATCCGCCGATCGCGATCGCGCAGGTGTCGCAGCAGCAGTAAGGAGCGATCGCTGCTTCCGTCATCTACGAAAATGACTTCTGCTGCACTATCGAGGCGATCGATGACGGCTTTCAATCGTCGGTAGAGTTCTTCTATGGTCTGTTCTTCGTTATAAATCGGCACCACAAACGAATATTTGGCGCTCATGGTTCCTCCGCTTTCCCGTCGCGTCGAGGCCACGAGTGCGATTATGCCATGAATGCACCGCAAATGAGCTCTTCTGCTGCAAATTGAGTTGAGGATTGAATATTTGAAATTGGAAATTGAAAATTTGTTACGCTTTGCCCTGACCTGCTGACTCGCGATCGCTTCCCCACCTTCGCCATTGCTATCCCCCGGCAGCGCGATCGGCACTTCTGCCCTTTTCCCCCTCTCATGCCTCCTCCCACGGTTCTGAAAGCGCACTAAATATAAAACCGAAATCTTTTGTATAGTTTAGCCGGGAGACAGGGGAATGATTATGGACAATAACGTATAGCCGAGGAAAAAGTAAATTGGGAATTTGCAATTATTAATTTTCCGGTGGCTGCTGACCCGATCGCCGGTGGGCAGATTATACAGCAGGGAGTAAGCGGTCTACATTCAGATAAAAGGCGATCGCGCCGGATTCGGTATAAATGAGCTTTTCCAATGCTTCGGGAGCTTGGATACTGCTTTGCGTGCCTTCCCGATAGGAAGCGGGAATCGGCTCGAATTTATCCTCGGGAATATCCATAACCGTGGGCAAATTGGGAATGGGAATACCGAGGCGATCGCCATTACTTAACAAACAGACAATCAAATATTCACCGTTGGTTTTTTCCGAAACAGAAGGAACGAACAAGCGAGACAAATCCAGCACGGTAATCACCTCATCATCGAATTTTACCAGACTGCGGCCACTTTCGAGAACCCCTTGGGGCGTAAATTGATTCAGAACCCGCTGCACCCGTTCGATAGGAATGGCGTAGGTTTCTCGATTCACTTCAAACCCCACCAATTTGCGGGTTGGGGTGCGTTTGCGTTCCGTTTTTTGGTTGCGGAATCGACGATTAGCATGATGAGTGGGTAACATGGCAATCTAAGAAAAATAAACAACAAATCTAACTTAATTTACTATTTGAAATTTTTAGAAAGATAGAGAACTGAGAAGCAAGGGGGCAAATTATTTTTCACAGTTATTTAGGAGGAGGCGGAGCCTCGGGTGGGGCGTTCCCAGGCGGAGCCAGGGAACGAGTT
>NZ_JAYFEQ010000480.1:0-3880 GCF_055795085.1 Phormidium sp. CCY1219
ACGTTACCAAAGAAGCATTTCAGTCGGTTTCAACCGACTTGAGCTATTAGACGGGGGATTTATCCCCCGGCGGGTGTTGCTATGAGACGCAGATTTATAATCCCCGGCGGATCGTGGGGTTATCAGTTAATTGAAAAGGGTACAATATCTCAATAAATATCTCATTCTCCGTTCCCTCCAAATATGATAAACTTCCAAGATAAAGACTGGCGGATCAGCTATTCCAGCAACGAAAACAATCCGATCGCAGATTTTTATATCCCCGCCCTCGAATGCGCGATCCAATACGATCGCAAGTCCGGTTTTTTCAATAGCGCGATTCTCAGCAAGGTGGGGCGGGGTTTGGGGGCGATGCTGCACAATGGCGGGCGGATTCGCTTGATTATGGGTTGTCAATTTAGCCCCCAAGATTTAGCCGCAATCCAACAAGGATATGCCCTGCGAGAGGCGATCGCGTTGCGTTTGGATGCGGAGTTAACCCCGCCGGAAAATTTCGCCCAACTCAAACACTTCGAGATTCTCAGTTGGCTGATTCAAAACCACTATCTCGATATTAAAATCGCCGTCCCCGTGAAAACCACCGGCATTCCAGAAGACTCGGAAACGGTTTGCGATCGCCATCATCTGTTCCATGAAAAAGTAGGAATCTTACTCGACGCCCAGGGGGATAAAATCGCCTTTAGCGGTTCCAATAACGAATCTCTCGCCGGTTGGGAAAATAACGTGGAATCCTTTCACGTTTATTGTTCCTGGGAAGGCGATCGCGACTTAGAACGAGTGCAAGAAGAAATTTTCCGCTTTGACCAGTTGTGGGACAATTTAGCCCCAAATGTGCAGGTATTTGATATCCCGGAAGCCGTCAAAAATAAACTGTTGCGCTACAGCGGCGATCGCCCCCCAACTTGGACGCCGCAAAGCGAATTTGACACCCGTCCTTTACCCACCGCCTCAAGCGCCTCACCCCCACTTCCAGAACCTCCAGAACCCCAAGAAACCGACGCCTTTCACCAGCTACGAACCTTACATCAATCCCCCGGTTGTCTCGACTTTTGCCTGAAATCCATTCCGATTCAACCTTGGCCGCATCAACTGAAAATTTTACGCCGAATTGCCGAAAAATTCCCCCAAAGTTTCCTGATTGCCGATGAAGTCGGTTTGGGAAAAACCATCGAAACTGGATTGATATTGCGCTACTTACTCATCAGCAAAAAAGTCAAGCGCGTTTTAATCTTAACCCCGGCCAGCATTCAACCCCAATGGCATGAAGAATTGCGAGAAAAATTTAACCTGCACTTTTGGAGTTATCAGCAAGGCGAGTTCATTCCTGCCGATCGCAACTCTGCCAAATTCACCCCGCCACCCTCAGCAAATCCTTGGGATTGTCAGAACTTAGCGATCGCTTCTTCCCATCTCGTCCGCCGCAGCGATCGCATGAGAGAATTGCTATCAGCACAACCTTGGGATTTAATCGTACTGGATGAGGCGCATCACGCCCGTCGGCAAAGTCCGCAAAACCGCAAAGACACCCCCAATCGCCTCCTGCAATTAATGCAGCAATTGACAGCACAAACGCGATCGCTGCTGTTACTGTCCGCCACACCGATGCAAATCGATGCGATCGAGATTTTCGACTTATTGCATCTGCTGGGATTGCAAGGACATTGGTCTTATGGCGATAATTTTTGTCAGTATTTCGCCTCTCTCTCGGATAAACCCGATCGCCACACTTTAGAATTCTGGCAGCAAATGGCAGTGGATTATTTCCAGGAAGGCGGTTCCCCCTGTCCCCAACTGCAAGACTACCTACAAAAGCGCGATCGCCTGATGGCATACAAACTGCGCGATATCTGGCAAACCGGCAAACCGATGGTAAACGCCAAACAATACGCCCAAGATCGACCCTTTCTCACCGCTTCCCGCCAATATCTCACCGTCAATACACCTCTCAAAGATTTGATGTTTCGCCACACCCGCGATACTTTGCGCCAATACTATCGCCGAGGATTGTTAGACCGAGATATTCCCCAACGGGAAGTCACAGATAATGCGATCGTCTTGGAAAGCGATCGGGAAATTCCCCTGTATCGCGCAGTCAGCGACTACGTTCGCCACTTTTATAATTTAGCCCAAAAAGAGAACCGCAAAGCGTTAGGATTTTTAATGACGCTGTATCGCAAACGCCTCACCAGTTCTTTTTATGCCATCCGCGAATCCCTGCAACGCCGACTCGAAGGCATCAGCTTAACCGATGACGATCTTAACGATTTAGACGATGCCGATGATGCGATTCTCGAAGGCATGGAGTCGTATTTTGAACGGGCAGATCCGGAAGAAATCGCCTATTTAGAAAACCTGTTACGCCAGTTTGAAAATACCGGCGAAGATAGCAAACTCTCTCATTTTATCGGGATTTTGCGTCAAGAACTCGCCCACCGCGAAAGTGCGATCGCTTTCACCCAATACACTGACACGATGGACTATTTGCGATCGGCGTTACAACAATTATACGGATCGCAAGTGGCCTGCTATTCCGGACGCGGCGGCGAACTGTACCAGTCGGGAAGTTGGCGAACCGTTCCCAAAGAACACATTAAATCCCAATTTCGAGAAGGACGCATCAAAATTTTACTCTGTACCGAATCCGCTGCTGAAGGGTTAAATTTGCAAACTTGTGGCCTGTTGATTAACTACGATATGCCCTGGAATCCCATGCGCGTGGAACAACGGATCGGACGCTTAGACCGCATCGGCCAACACTACACCACCGTGAGAATTCACAACTTGTATTATGATGGCACAGTGGAGGCGAAAGTTTACCGAAAATTGCGCGATCGCATCGATGCCTTTCAAACCATTGTCGGCAACTTGCAACCGATTTTAGCCCGCGTTCCCACCTTCATCGAACGGGCGGCGATGAGTGCCGATCCGGAAGAAGAAGGGGTGATGCTAAGCGAATTCGATACTGTCTTAGAAACACCGCCCTTGCGTCCCGCCTTAGAAGAAATGGTGGCAATGGATGTGGAATCCGACCTCAGAGAAATTCGCCAACCGCTACCCACCACTCCCATTTTACCACAAAATATCGAAAATTTGTTTGTTAATTCTAAACTTTTTGCAAAAATGGGAATCCAGTTCAAACCCCTGGAAAACGGGGCGATCGAGATAACCGAAAATCACCGCAAGTCTCTCGTCACCTTTTCCCCTGAAGTTTACGAACAAAATCCCTCATTGCATCTGATGAATTTTGGCAATCCCCTATTTGAAGCGTTGCTCGATCGCATCTCACCTTTTGTGTCGCCAGCCCCGTGAACGACCCGACGGCGATCGAGCAGCGGTACGGCGCGCGCTTCCAGCTTCAGGGGAAATTTCGTTTAAAAGTATAAAATCTGTCATTCCTGCTTCTCTCACATCTATCGCTAACAGCAGCCCCTGTTCCCGAGGCCAAAATACGCAAGCATTGCCTCCCTTGTGCTGACAATCCTTTAGAAAAGGGCTGCGGTCTGTCTCCTCCTAAAATTGGAGAGAACGATTAGAAGACAACTCCTAAACCATCTCCAAATTTTCTCCTCCTCCTCATGTACCTGACGAGGAACGACAAACTCTCCAAGATTTGACGGTGGAAATTGTCTGCAACTGTAATTTAGACGAGATCGTGCAATCTCATGGCATAAGTCAAATGGAGCTTAGCCAGGAAACCGGCTTATCTGCATCGGTGATTCGTTATATCTCTCATTGCTTGTCGGTTATTGGTGGTTGGTCGGGGGTTACGCCAAACTCTCTTCTTCCTGCTCGTCGCAGTCTCATTCACCAAAATCGCGATCGACTAACGCTTTTAAATCCGATTTGCTCCAGGGAGAACCATCGGGTTGCCGAGTGGATG
>NZ_JAYFEQ010000481.1:0-5631 GCF_055795085.1 Phormidium sp. CCY1219
TTTAGGCTGGTCAGGTGGTTAGAAGTACAAGCCCCTGGCTTTAGACATGGGGTTGGTTTCTACGGAGTCCCTGACCGATTCTCTCAACTTTCAACCCTCAATTGGCTAGAATCGCTCCCCGAGACCAAAGTGGAAGCGAGTATTTCCTTCATCATTAATCGCGTAGTCCACTCGGATCGGGCCGATGGGGGACTGAACTCGCACCCCCACGCCGTACCCGAAACCACTGCCCGGTTTGTTCCGGACCTCTGCCGGTTCGCCGGGAACGTCTTGCCCGGTTCCCAGATCCGTGGCGGCATCGAAAAACAGCGCCCCGCCCACCACACTAAAAATCGGGAATCGATATTCTACGCTTCCTTGCAAGAAACTACGACCGGTGCCGAGTTCCCCTTCATCATAGCCGCGAACCGTGGTGGTGCCGCCCAGGGAAAAGGCTTCATACGGCGGCAAATCGCCAATCACCGTGCCGCCTTGGAAACTTAAAGCAATGGTTTGCGCCCCTTCGGAGAATTGAATCCAATCGATGGGAATGTAGTAGTTATAACTGCCGCGCAAGCGATTGTAGAAAATGCTGCCGAGTCCCACCGGAACCGTTTGTTCGCTGCTCAGGCGCAGCACACTGCCAGCGGTGGGTTGCAAACGAGAGTTGCGCCGATCGCGCACGGCACTGAATTGCAACCCGAGCAGATCGTCTTCCCCATCTCCGCTAAAGCTTAAATCGTTTCCGAGTTCGTCTTCTGCCTCGATATCGCCGTCGGAATCGCGAATGCTGACGCGCTGATATTTCAATCCTAACGACGCCCGCCAGTCATTTTCCAGGGGACGGGAAAAGGTGACGCCGCCGCCTAAGCGCAGAATCCGAGGGCGATCGCCATTGTCTAACTCCACTTCGGGATCCCCGCCATCAAAAATAAACGAAATCGATCGCCGTCGGAACAAATTCACCGTGTAAGAGGTGCGGTAGGGATCCCCGGCAATCCAAGGATCCGTAAAATTCACGTCGAATAAAAATTCCCGCTGACCCACCTGCACCTCGGCCCCGAGTTTCAGGTTGCGACCTAACAGGTTTTGCTCTTGCACGCTGACGGTCCCGAATAGTCCGGTGGCGGAACTAATCCCGGCCCCGGCGGCGATCGAGCCAGTGTTTTTCTCCAGCACGTTCACCACCACCACCACGTTGCGCGGGTTCTCTCCGGGGTTGAGGGAAATCTGCACGTCCTCAAAAATCCCCAATCCAAACACCCGCTGCAAGTCTCGTTCGATGACTTGCCGATTGAAAACTTCCCCTGGCTCTAAGTTGAGTTCGCGGGTGATGATGTATTCCTTGGTGCGTCCGGTAATCGGTTGCCCTTCGGCGTCTACGATTTCTCCTTCTTCATTGATAAAGCGGATTTCAATCTCTTCGACCACCCCTTCTGCCACTTCCAGGATGACGGTGCCATCTTCTTGCACCTGCGGGGTGTCGATGACTTGGGCCAAAACGTAGCCATTTTGCTGATACCACTCGTTTAATTCGCGGATGCCCCGCTGAAATTCTCTCAGGTTGAGAATTTCGCCGTATTGTTCGCCGAAGATGCGATCGACTTCGGCGGGGGGAAGCACTTGATTGCCCCGAATTTGCACCTCGCTCAGCACCGGGTTGGGTTCCACCACAAAGGTGACGCGCACGCCGAGAGGGGTATCTTCGGGTTCGGCGCGAACGTTGGAAAAATAACCGGTGGCAAAGATGGCGTTGATGTCTTGTTGCAGTTGGGAACGGGTGGTGGTGCGCCCGGGAGTTAAGGAGATGACGTCATATACGATGTCTTCGAGTTCTCCCGGCGCGCCGCTGACCACTACTTCCGCCACCAAGACTTCCGGTTCGGGTTGTTGGGGGGCGGGGGGTTCGATTTGGGGGAAGGTGGGTGGGGGTGTGGGCCGATCGCCTGGGTCTGGCGCGGGTTGGGGGGCGGGTGTGGGTTCCGCCGGTGGACTGTCTTCGGGAATCACCGGGCGGGTGTCTTCTTCCCTTGGCCGATCGCCCGGTTCGGGTTCGGCGGTGGGCGGTTGCTGCCCGAGAAAGTCTCTCTGGCTCAGTTGTGCCGCGATCGGATTGGTCGCTGCTTGATTCCAGGCGGCAATTCCCGGTTCGGGTAACGGTGGGGTGGTGAGAATCTCAGCGCCGGATTGTTGTTGGGCGCGGTTCGCGTGAGTGGGGATATCCTCCCCTTGCATCCCTTCTGGGTGCGTGACCTCCGGTTCTCGGAGGGCTGAATTTTCCCCTGGGATTGCCACGGCACTGATGGAGGGCAATTCTGTTTCTGAGAGGTCTGGGATGAGGGGGAAGTCCGGATTCTCGCTCTCGATTTCCCCATTGTTGGGGTCTGGTTCGGCGAACGGCCCGATTTCGGCAGTTTCGCTCACCCACTGGTCTAATGGGGGCGCTTCCCTGGCGAGGGCACACATCGCATCGTCGTCACAAGGGCGATCGCTTGCTTCCGCCGCTTCTGTGTGGGGAGTTCCAGTGTCTGCTGGGGTGGCTGTTGACTCTCCCGCCTCTAAAGGTCGATCGGGATTTGAGGACAAGTTGTCCGGGGTTTGTCCTCGGGTGGGGTTAGAAAAACTGAGGAGGGCTGAAGCCGCAACAACAGCCGACAAAACTGGAGATAAGCGCATTTTTTTTATCGTTTTGGGCAGTTTCACACAAGACCAGAAAAAGGATACAAGAGCTAGTCGCCGGAATTAGTAAATCCCCGCATTTTTTCCTCGGTTTTTTGCGGGGGTGATGTGAATGGTGGCGACTGTAGGTTAGGTGTTGAGTAGAGACTGCACCCTTTGAAGCACTTGCTGATAGGCATTTTCTACGGAACCTAAGTCTTGACGGAAGCGGTCTTTATCCAGGACTCGTGCCTTGGGATCCGTTTCCTCAGCGTCCCACAGTCGGCAAGTGTCGGGACTAATTTCGTCGGCGAGGATGAGGTTTCCATCCGCGTCTATGCCAAATTCGAGTTTAAAGTCCACCAGGGTAATGTGACACTCGCGGAAAAATTGGCAGAGAATTTCGTTGATTTGCAATGCCATTGTCCGGAGTCGCTCGAGTTGTTCTGGGGTGGCGAGTTCTAGGAGTAATAGGCGATCGCGGGTTAAAAGGGGGTCGTTGAGTTCGTCTTTTTTATAGAAGAATTCAACTAGGGGATGTTTCAATATGGTGCCTTGGGGAATGCCGGTTTGTTTGCACAAACTTCCGGCGGCGATATTTCTGATGACGACTTCTAAGGGGAGAATCTGCACCCGCCGCACTCGCATGTCGGTGGGAGAGGTTTGCTCGATAAAATGGGTGGGAATGCCTTTGGACGAGAGGAGTTTAAATAAGGCGGTGCCAATGGTGCAGTTAATTTCGCCTTTGCCTACGATGGTGCCTCGCTTCTGGGCGTTAAAGGCGGTGGCATCGTCTTTAAAGTGGGACAGCAAGACGTCGGGGTCTTGGGTGGTATAGAGGATTTTGGCTTTTCCTTCGTAGAGTTTTTCGGTTGCAGACATAAGTATTTCCGGTTGACGATGAATGCCCCTGCTGGCAAGGATGCCACAGGTGGCGCAACGGTCAGTCGCTCAATCATTTTATCCCTCTGGGGGGAGAACGATCGCCCAATCCCTGCGCTTCGGGGATGTAATGCTGTGGGCATGCGTGCCCGCCGATGGGACAAGGGTGGGGTAAGGTCCCCCGGTTTGAGGTAGGATAATTAAGGCGATCGCTGTCTCTGGTGAGTTGTAGCACCCCTGCTGTGCAATATCGGCAGGTAAAATGGCGATCGCGCTTGCATGAGACATCTGAACGAATTTGGGACAACATGGACGCGATTGAAATCACGGGTCTGCGCTATTACGGCTATACGGGTTACTTTGCTGAGGAACGATTTCTCGGTCAATGGTTTGAGGTGGATTTGACTCTGTGGGTGGATTTGTTGGCGGCGGGCAAGAGCGATCGCCTGGAAGATACTTTGGATTATCGCCAAGTGGTCGATCGGGTGCGCGAAACGATCGAATCTTCTAAGGTGAATACGATTGAATATTTGGCGGCGCAAATTGCTCGTTCGCTTTTGCAATGCGACGATCGCTTGGGTAAAATTCGCGTTCGATTGACAAAGGTTTCGCCGCCTATTCCGGATTTTCCGGGCAACATTGCGGTGGAAATTATCCGCGAAAAAGAGGATTCTTTTTAACGGGGGCATCGAGGAGGAATAGTGGCGATCGAATGGATTCTGTCGTGGTTCGGCGGGATACCCTGGCGTCCTGCCGCCCCGTTTGTATGGTAAGGTTGGAAAATGCTCTCTTGCGGCAATTTCTCCGAGCGGGTAGGTAGACACGCAAGCAATCTGCCCGGTTGAGCTGCATTGACTATCCCTACCTGAGTGAAAAATGAGCAATATTTGATAATTTTTGCGGGAGATTTATGGTGGATCGTTCGGAACAATCGGCGAGAACAAACAGCACTCTCAGTGGGATCGCCCTCGGGAGTAATTTGGGGGACTCCCTCGCTACTTTAGAAGATGCTCTCAATACTTTGGAGGCCCTTCCGGGGATTACGTTAAAAGCGCGATCGCGGTGGTACAAAACTGCACCCATCGGTCCGTCGCAGCCGGATTATTTGAATGGCTGCGCCCTGTTAGATGTAACCCTCTCGCCCCAAGAATTACTCGCCACTTTGCTCGCGGTTGAAAACCAGTTTGGTCGCGTTCGAGAAGAACGTTGGGGACCGAGAACTTTAGATTTAGATGTGATTTTATTTGGGGATTTAATCCTGGACTCCCCGGAATTGCAAATCCCTCATCCGCGCATGCGAGAAAGAGCTTTTGTGTTAGTCCCATTGGCAGAAATTGCCCCGGATTGGATCGAACCGGTTTCTCAATTGACGATTAGCGAATTGCTGCAAAAGGTGGATGCTTCTGGGGTTAAGTTAGGAGGCGATCGCCCCTAGTGGTGGGGGCGATCGCTTGAGAGCTAATCTGATACCCAAGTCCCGGCGCAAGCAAACGCAAGCTCTTCCTCAGTGGGGAAATTTTCATGCAAGCGTTTGTCCGCCGGATTGACTATCTTTCTTGCTTGTTAGTCGGTTGCCTTTACAGGAGACTGAGGGTCTCTAAAACCGCTCTAACTTTAGACACTTCATGGGTTCTCATAACGTCGGTTTTTCCTAATGCCGCAAATACTGCCGAGAAAACTTGGGCACTTCTGACCTCTTCTCCAAAAATCTCCAAGGCTGAGGGAACTTGATTGAAAACCGGAAACCCTAATTTTCTCAGTCGAAACGTATTTAAAAGGGTTTTGATTTGATATTCCATCCGATTCGATACATAGTCGTATTGAAAGTAGAAATTAGTGTATCCTAGTCCAACGGCTGGATCTATAAAAATTTTATTGACGCCAAGCTTTGTGGCTTTTTCTATTTCCCGAGCGAAATAATCGTAGACGGCAATTATTGGATCTTTCGCTGACTCGAAGTCAAATTCTCCCAGCTCTCTTGCGTGTTCTCCTTGTTGCAGGTAACAGATGATTATGGCAGCATCGAAATCAGCCACCACGAAAAAAAAGATGGAAGAATGGGAGCCGCGTTACTTTAGTACGCGGAGGAAGTTCGACTCAGGCGGTTTTAAC
>NZ_JAYFEQ010000482.1:0-56111 GCF_055795085.1 Phormidium sp. CCY1219
GGGCGAATTCCTCCCCATACATAAATGACAGGGGTTTCCATTCGCCCCCCTTACCAACCCCTAATTTTCGATGAAAATGATTAGCGCCAGTCGTCGGAGTGATATTCCCGCATTCTACTCCAAGTGGTTCCTCAACCGGATTCACGCTGGGTTCTGTCACTGGCTTAACCCCTTCAGCAGCAAGGTGTACCGCGTCTCGCTGTTACCAGAGGACTGTTTGGCGATCGCTTTTTGGACTCGCAACCCGAAACCCCTACTCCCACACCTGGATTTCCTACACCAGCAGGGTTATTGCTTTTACTTTCACTTCACGATTATCGGTTATCCAAAAATCATAGAAAGCCACAATCCGCCCCTGGAGGTATCCATCCAAACGTTCCAAGAATTGTCCCGGCGTCTTTCTCCCGATCGCGTGCAGTGGCGCTACGACCCCATTGTACTTAGCGACGCGACCCCGCCCTCTTATCACTTAGAACGATTCGACCTCCTCACTCGCCAGCTAGAAGGCTATACCCGACGCTGCTATTTTTCATTTGTTGACTTTTACGGCAAAACAGAACGCAACCTCGGTAAAGTTGCCCAAACGCATGGCGTA
This sequence comes from Phormidium sp. CCY1219, assembly GCF_055795085.1. Taxonomy (NCBI): domain Bacteria; kingdom Bacillati; phylum Cyanobacteriota; class Cyanophyceae; order Oscillatoriales; family Oscillatoriaceae; genus Phormidium; species Phormidium sp. CCY1219. The sequence continues at coordinate 596 of NZ_JAYFEQ010000482.1, forward strand.
AAGTTTCAGCGCCCTTCCCTAGACGAAAAACGCTCACTGGTTGAGCAACTACGCGAGATTGCCAAACCCCGAGGAATCAAGTTATATTCCTGCTGCGAAGATGCGTTAATTGTGGAAGGTTTGGAAAAAGCGCATTGTATCGATATCGATATTATTAGAATGCTCAGATCCGATTCCGACCTGCGCCTCAAATCTGCCCCCACGCGCCAAGACTGTGGCTGTGTAGAATCAGTGGATATTGCTGCCTATGACACCTGTATTTTTGGCTGTAGCTATTGCTATGCCACCAATAAGCGTGACACGGCTTTAAAGCGATATCGCAGCCACGATCCGGAAGATACCGTACTGTGGAGACCCCCCAAACTACGCGGTGTCGATCTGACGACAAAAGAGCCAAAACCGAAGCAGCAGAAGAAAGTGAGGTCTGTTTCTCCTGTAGGAATTCAAAAAAGCCTGTTTGATTAAACATGCCCCGCGATCTCCCTTTGCTTCTGTGCCACTTTTTGCCCGCCCTACAGCGCGATCGCCCTTTAAATCTCTGTTGCCAAACAAGGGGTTTATCTCAGAGAGCGGGCAAAGTCTTTGGCTTTATTACCACAAATCTCTTCATTTGTCTACTCCCAATAGATTGGGTTTGAAAATCGCTGAAATTGCGGCAGCTCACCCGAAAAGCAGAATCACCTCTCCCCTGCCTCTCAGAATTTCCAACTCGGGCAAGATGACGATTATTCCCTTACCGTGAAAAAATTTACCTAGTCTCTCCCCGTTTGCGTGCAATTTAGGGGAGGGTAACATGTGATTTTATTGTAGAGGTAAGAGATGAATAGAAGTCAAAGAAAATTTACCCGGCCAAAAAACATTTTAGCAGCAAGTGGAGTTGTCCTGCTATCTTTTTTGTTTCCCCTTTCGGCAAGGGCTGCCAGTTTTAGCGAGATGTATGTATTCGGCGACAGCCTCTCCGATACGGGTAATTTATTTGAACAGACTGAGGGGCAAATTCCACCCAGTCCGCCTTACTTTAACGGACGTTTTTCTAATGGCCCGGTTTGGGTAGAATATCTAGCAGAGGATCTGAATTTAAGCGTTAATCCGCAAACAAATTTTGCCTATGGTGGTGCGACAACAGGAGAAACGAACGTTACTGTATCTCAGGCACCGGGATTGCTAGCCCAGATCGATAGCTTTACGAATCCCCCTGCATCCCTCGATCCCAACGCTCTTTATATTGTATGGGCCGGACCCAATGATTATCTGAATGCGGGCGTTACCGACCCCAGTCAATCCGTGGCTAATTTATCCACCGCGATCGCTTCTCTTGCCAATGATAAAGCCAAAAATTTCTTAGTCCCTAACCTGCCGGATTTGGGCAGTCTACCGCGCACGAAAAATACAGAAGTTTCCGATTCCCTGAATGACTTGACTCGGCTTCATAATGCAGGTTTAGCGGGGACGCTTAACAGTTTGGAGAATACTCTCCCTACGGATGTCAAGCTGACAAGTTTTGACGTGAATGCAATCTTCGATCGCCTTTTGAACGATCCGGCAAGTTTAGGGTTCACAAACGTCACCGAACCTTGCTTGAACTCACAGACGGGGGTTGCGTGCGATAATCCGAGTGAGTATGCATTTTGGGATGACATCCATCCCACCACAGCCTCGCACGAGAACCTGGGAGAATTCGCCTTTATGGCCCTGGAGAAGGAAGAACCCGCATCGGTTCCGGAACCTTTTTCTGGTATGGCAATATTAGGCTTCGGCGTCTTCGGTGCGGGTGCGATGCGCGATCGCAAACGCAAGCAAGTTCGCGCAATCCCACAAGAGGTTTCCGCGAAGGAGTAGGGTTTAGAGGAACCGAAAAATCAACTGTTTTCATGTCGGATCCCTACTTTTTCGCAGGGGCACCGTCAGCCGGAAATTGTCAAAGGGGTTTGAGATTAGCCGAGGTTTCCTGCAGGGGGAAGAAATGACCCAGCGGGCCTTGTCCGCCGCCTATACTTAAGGCGGCGTGCAGTGCCGAAGTGACGTAAGCTTTCGCACGGTTCGCTGCAGACCAACGATCGCACCCCAAGGACAAATTCGCAGCGATCGCCGCCGACAAGGTGCATCCGGTACCGTGAGTATTCTTTGTATCGACTCGCGCGGTTTTCAAGGTTTCCAGGCGATCGCCGTCGAACCACACATCCACACCGCACAATTCCCCGGCCATCCCCCCGCCTTTCACCAACACTGCTGGCACCCCCAACTGATGGATCCGTTGCGCCGCCGAGCGCATATCATCCAAAGTGTGAATTGTCAAGCCGCTGAGAATTTGAGCCTCATAGCGGTTGGGGGTGGCGATCGCCGCCAATGGCAGCAGGGATTCGCGCAACATCGCGATCGCCCCATCGTCGATTAACTGCGCCCCCGCCCGGGACACCATCACCGGATCCACCACCAGATTCGGCAACTGTAGCGCCTCCACCTGTTGCGCCACCGTCTGAATAATCTCCCGGTTCAGGAGCATGCCCGTCTTCACCGCTTGCACGCCAATATCCTTGACAACAGAATCAATTTGTGCTATGACCGCTGTCGGTGGCAGAGCATCCACCCGCGCCACCCCCAAGGTATTTTGCGACGTCACACAAGTGAGGGCGCTGGTGCCGTGGACACAGTGAAAAGCAAAGGTTTTCAAATCCGCCTGGATCCCCGCGCCGCCACCGCTATCCGAACCAGCGATCGTCAGCGCCACGGGAGGAGTTGAGAAAGCATTGACAGTCATTTGCGGATTGCTCCTACAGGATGCCGCTGTTGGCCAGCAGCAAGTTGTCAAACAAAAAAACAGACGTCAGGGTTGGGATTAGCGGGGAGAAAGCGATCGTGAAAAAACAACGGGCGATCGCCGCATCGCCCGTATTGCCCAAATATCCATCCTGCCCCAAAACCCAAGCCAAAACACCAGCCACCCCATTCGCGATCGGCCCAAAGGGGCGAACAGCCACTCCCCTAACGCGGAGGACGCCGCCGTTGGAGAAAATCGGGAATATCCAAACCCGGACCTTTCGGACGAGGTTCCGGAGTCGGAGTCGGCGGTGGAGTTGCGGCAGGTCTGCTTGGCGTCGGACGTTGAGGTTGGGGAACCGGCGTAACTCTAGCCGCCGGAGAGACACTTTGCGGTTCGGTAGAAAATCCAGTCGCAATCACCGTAATGCGGATTTCGCCTTGCAATCGTTCGTCAATCACCGCCCCGAAAATAATATTCGCGTTCGGATCCACCACTTCATAAACCGTTTCCGCCGCCGCATTCACCTCATGCAACGTCAGATCCGTACCGCCGGTAATATTAAACACGACCCCTTTCGCCCCTTCAATAGAAGATTCCAGTAACGGCGAAGAAATCGCCGCCAAAGCCGCTTCCCGGGCGCGAGACTTACCCGACCCCACACCAATCCCCATCAGAGCGGATCCGGCATCCGCCATCACCGCCCGCACGTCAGCGAAATCCACATTCACCAGACCCGGAATCGTAATGATATCCGAGATGCCCTGAACCCCCTGACGGAGGATATCATCCGCCACGCGGAACGCCTCTTGCACCGGCGTTTGTTCCGAAATCACCGACAGCAGCTTATCGTTCGGGATCGTGATTAAAGTATCCACGCGACTTTGCAGCGCCGCGATCCCTTCATCAGCTTGAGTCGTGCGACGACGACCCTCAAAAGTAAACGGACGAGTGATGACCCCGACGGTTAGCGCGCCCACCTCCTTAGCCGCTTCGGCCACAATGGGAGCGGCTCCCGTACCCGTACCACCGCCCATACCGGCGGTAATAAACACCAAGTCAGATTGTTCTAAAGCTTGAGTAATCTCATCGCGAGATTCCTCCGCCGCCTTCTGACCGATCGCCGGATTGCCGCCCGCGCCCAAACCGCGTGTCAATTTTTGACCGATTTGCAGGCGTTTGGTCGCAGAAGACTGCGCTAACGCTTGGGCATCGGTATTGACGCCCCAGAATTCGACGCCCGAGACTTCGCTCGCAATCATGCGGTTGACGGCATTGCACCCACCGCCGCCGACGCCAATCACTTTAATTTTGGCTACACTACTCGGCACAATATCGTTACTCCTGGATTCTTCCCCGGGGAGCCGGTTATCGCGATTCTGACCCAATATTAACCCTGTGTTGTTAAACGGATTGGAGTTGTCCACTGCCAAGGGAAATCCTGATTGTTCTTCAGAATGAGGGCTTTCATTTCCAACCCCTAGTTTACTATTAAGTGTCATTGGTATTGGGAATATTGAAATACAACTTCTAAATTTAAGGCAGTTCAAGGTCAACTATAGGCTAAGTTGTCCGAGAACACCAACCATACCAGTAAGAAATGCTGACAATTTGTCAAGGGGGGTCTGACCTTCCCGCCTGCCCCTGCCGGATCCAGGTGGCTCCAGCACCCTTGGCATGGGGCTGCATCCGCGCGGGCGTCGCGGATGCGCCAAGGGACAATTATCGGCGTTGCAAAGAAGGAGAATCCGGATCGCTCAGGTCAATGTAGGCAATCTGCCCCGGATCGATCCGATCCGGCAGTTGCCGCATTTGCGCCAACACATTGAGTTGAGTGGCAAAGCGAGAGCCGTAAGGACCGAGATGCACCGGTCCGATTTCGGTTTTCAAAATTAAATTGCTCGGATCTTGCCAATCGATCTCGTGAATTTTCAGCGGCGTCTGACGAATCGCGCGATAAACCTCAGCCCAGTAAGGGCGGTACTCCGCTGGATTGCCGATCGCCTTGAGCGACGGCAGTTGCAGACTGGTTTCGATCGCCGTATAGCTCTCTAGGGGCATCCACACCCCATTTTCATCGAGCAACCCCACCCTCGACTCGGTAGAGAGCGATTCGGATGCCGAATTGCCGTAGGTGGCGATCGCCACCGGATAGCGCTCTTGCACCTCCACCCTCAGTTGAGGCGGAAATAACTGACGCGACACCCGAGCCATCGCGATCGGGCCGGATGACTCCAACGCCTCAGCTAACGCTTGCGGGCGGACTTCTAACAGAAATTGCGGATAAGATAACGGCACCAGGGACCGAATCGCCTGCGCCGAGAGCAATTGATTACCGACGATCGCCACCTGAGTCGGTTGGCGAATCACCCATCCCGGTAATGTGGTTGCCCAAATCAATCCTCCCGTCAGCGCGCTCACCGCCAACAATTGCCAACTGCGCTGAAACGCTTTTATCCGGGCGTTGCGCCGCAACTGACGACGGCGACGCGCTAATTCAGACTGAGAGACTGATTGGATGGTACCCATCTTTACCTCTCATTTATGCTAATTACAGCTCATCATACGGTGTTTAAACATTAATCCTGGTTTATCGTCATCTCCCTAACCAATGGGTTGGGAGTCGATCTCTATCTCCACCAACCAAACGCGATCGCACTGATCTAGGATGAACATTTTTGCTCAAAAATCACACAGGGCGATCGCCCCATCTTTCTTTCAAAACGCTAAAGCTCTATTTTACCGTTACCTGACGCCCCAAACCTCCACGGGAGCAATGCCCTTGCAACTCGCTTTGCAGACGCTTCGGCTTCGCCACCCCAGCTTGTTGGCGATCGATGCGCCATCCACTGGAAAATCCTTCTGGTATCATCCGGGCATCCGGGCGCGATCCCTGCTTAATGTATTTATGCCTGAGTTTGTCGAGAAACCTATCACCATCAGCAGGTTTCGAGATCTCAGAGCCACCTATACTTGACAAGGAAAACGCCATTTGGGAGTTTAGACGCCGATGAAATTAGATTTACCGCGATTTTTTAAAGCCTGTAACCCAAGCAAAACCCTCGACATGAGCAATCAGGAGGATCGGCAATACTATATCGATTTTTCCTCGGTCCGAGGAGGCAACATCATTCGCGAATTGGGACGCACCATCTCTTTGCTGTCTGGAGATGAGCCGACTTGCCAACTCTTTACCGGACATATCGGTTGCGGAAAGTCCACCGAGCTGTTCCGCCTCAAAAAAGAGTTAGAAGAACAAGGATTTCACGTGGTCTATTTCGAATCTTCCCATGATTTGGATATGGCTGATGTGGATATCACTGAAATCTTGCTCAGCATTGCTCGTCAGGTCTCCGAAAGCTTGGAAGAGTCTCAAATCACTCTGCAACCCAAACATGGCTTTAAGGATTTACTCCAAGGTGCCGCTGAGATGTTGCAAACTCCTATCGAACTGACCGGCGAAGCCTCGATTCCCGGTGTTGGCACGTTTAATGCCAGTTCCGAGGGAGAATTCGGCTTTTCCCTTCCCGGCGGGATTGGCTCGATTACCGCGAAAGCCAAACATAGCCCCAAACTGCGCCATCAACTGCGACAATATCTCGAACCCCGAACAAATAATATTTTAGAAGCAATTAATACTGAGTTACTCGAACCGGCCAATGAGTTGCTTAAGCAGCAAGGAAAAACCGGTCTGGTGGTTATTGTGGATAATCTCGACCGGGTTGACAGTTCTCGCAAACCCTCGGGTCGCACTCAACCAGAATATTTATTTGTCGATCGCGGCGAACAACTGCGGAAACTCAGTTGCCATATGGTTTACACTATTCCTCTGGCTCTGATTTTCTCGAACGATCTCGGCAGATTGAGTTCTCGCTTTGGCGTTAAACCAAAAGTGTTGCCAATGGTTCCAGTTCACTCTCGCGATGGCAATATGTTTGACAAGGGCATGAATCTGCTCAGACAAATGGTCCTCGCCCGCGCTTTTCCTTATGTGGCACCCACTGAACGTCTCAGTCTAATCGATTTCGTCTTCGATACCCCAGAAACTTTGGATCGTCTTTGTTGTGTCAGTGGCGGCCACGTGCGGAATTTACTCGGTTTGCTTTATAGCTGTTTGCAACAACAAGACCCGCCTTTCTCTCGTCAGTGTCTCGAAAATGTGATTAAGGAATACCGCGATGACCTGATTGCTGCTATTACTGATGATGAGTGGGAATTATTGTTCCAAGCGTTGCAACAGGGCAGTGTCCGGGGAGATGAAGATTATCAAATTTTGCTGCGAAGCATGTTTTTATTTGAATACCGCGATCGCGATGGCCGCTGGTATTGGATTAATCCGGCTTTGGCAGAAGCCGCTAAGTTTAAAACTTGGCAAACCCGTCAGGGTTGAGGGTTGAATATTAACCCCTCTTTTCGGCTTTGGCGTCTGAAAAAATCCTCAGAATACTTCTTCAATCCGCGCTTTGGCAAAACCGTTATTTTGCCCTCTCTCTCATATGGCGCGTCTTCTCTCCCCATCCCCATCCTCCCCCCCCAATTCTTTCCCCCGAAAAGTCTTTAACTGTGGGGATATTTTTGCTACCTCGTTCGGGCAGTTATTATCCCCTCGTGGCACGCTTTTTAACGCCACGAGGGGCTTGCCAATTCGACAATCCAGGCGTTACTAGCATCAGCAGCTGCTATTTCCGGTTGTTTTTACAACAAACAAACCCTTTATATCCACTTATTGAAACGTTTTTGGCAAATTTTATCACCTTTTTTCCCCTCCATTCATACAGTCTGGTAAATTTATTCACTCCATTGAAATATACACTAACAAAATCGGCGAAATAAGGAAATTTGTACCAGACAAAATCTCCCGGAACCCGCTTAGAAATTCGCCCCTGGTAAAATTTTCACCTTCCTAACGACGATCGCCGCCAGCCTCCACCAGATATCCGCTTGAAAACTTAGCTTAACAATCCGAGGGTTTTCCCTTGTAAGTTCCCCCTTGGGGAATCATAATGAACTCAGTAAACAAACGGGAAAAATTCGCGGATTTCCGATGATGTGGCGGAATTTGCTCCCGGTTGAGGGGGATAAGCCTATCCCCGGATAGAAGACAAAGCGGTTAAAGTGTAGTAAAAACAAAGCCCCGGGAGGGTTAATCCCCAGGGGGATTTTCAAATCATTGAGGTAGAACAACAACGAACTGATTCCCCACAGGGGCAGGGAATGACACCGCACAGTTAGCAAAAATATGCAAGTATCCCCCGCGATCGCCCCATAAAACTGGCACAGACTTACATCCCCCTGCTGCCCCTAAAGCCACCCCAGACGACGATCTGCCTCTCCCAAACTGGCGGCGGCGGTTCGCCCCCTATTCAGGGTTAAAATTTCCCCTCTTGATTGTCACGCTTCCCGCCCTAAATCCGCCCTTTCAATCTCCCCAGAATGCAAAGAGAGAAAGGCATTTTTAACGAAACGCGGTTTTTCCCAAATTGCGGCAACAATTTCTCCAAAATCGCGTCTGATTGTCCCGAATAAATGTCGAATAGCCATCCCTGAATAACCTGATTTTTGGGTCAAAATTTTATCTGACGAAAAAGTAATATTGCACAATTGTGACGGCTGAACAACTGGCTCTTTTATTCATCCAATGGCGAACTTTCTCGGTACCATCAAACCATAATCTCAACCAAGTATCCTGCGATCCAACTCGATCCGATGTTGACCAATGAAGTGTTGACGACCTGGAATTCATATTCCAATCAATCCGTGAAAAGCCGTAAATTGTATTGCAGAAAAGCCGAGGATAATTTTTTGTAAAATTAACGCTTCTATTATAATATGGATGACAAAAGGAAACTGAAAAAATGCAATGGAGAGACAAAATTCGCACCATAGCCAAGACGAGCAATATGAAAAGCAGGGTTCGGATTGAACCGTTGAACATTAGTAAGGGAGGCTGTTTGCCAACCAAGCTCGCTCGTGGAATGGCGCAACTGGGCCATCTTCAATCAGAGCCTATCTGGCTGTGTCAATAAGGATGAAACGACCGAAGCCAGGATAAAACTGCTCCAGAGGTTTGACGATTGGATCTAAAACGCGCTCGAGAATCCACCTCCATTTGAACTCGGGAGAGAAATTCAAGACAAGCGACGATCGCAGTCAAATCGGGAGCCAAGATCCGCCAGCACAGTAGTTAGCTGTCAAGCGGAATTTTACAATCTGCAACACTTTAGGTGTCCCACAGCACGGTTCGGGGATCGCAAAGCTTGGAACTCAGATGCTAAGAATGGCACGAAAGTGATGGCAACAGTAAAATACCATAACGAACAAGGGTGCTGGTTTGGTAATAATTTGGCTTTTGTGCAAAGCAGAACAACAGAAGAGATGACAGACCCGCACCGACCTAATGAGATAGCCATTTATAACGATCGCTCCTTGCAAACCACAATCAGAGCGATCGCCTTGTCCCAAGGGCACTTTTCTCTGATTTTGGTGCGGTGCAACTATACCGCTTTGCAAGCCCAAATGGTCGCTCGCCTCAAACAACTGTGTCGAGAGGATCCCAAATTGCGCCAGAATTCTCTGGTGTCTGTGGTTCTACCGCCCACCGCCACCAGCCTTTACACCCCCATTCGCGAAGCCCTCTCGGATAAAGCGCCCTCAGCCGTAATAATATTTGGCTTAGACTCGGCGATCGCCATCCCCCAGCTACTCGCTTCGAGCAATCAAGTCCGCGATGAGTTTCGCAAAAACTTTCCCTTCCCCCTCGTCTTGTGGGTCACCGAAGAAGTCTTAGCCTCCCTGATTCGCTTTGCACCGGACTTCAAAAGCTGGGCGGCGACCTCGATTAAATTTGAAATGCCCACGCAGCGCTTGCTCGAACTACTCGAGCGAGAAGCCCGGGACCTGTTAGAACGACTGTTATTGACCCTGAGCGCAGAAAGTGGATACCAGTGGTGTCACCCCTCCCCCACCGCCGCGCGCAAAGAAATCGAATCGGCACTCAAAGATTTGCACAGTCGTGGCGTCATCCTGGATCCCGACTTAGAAGCCAGCGTGCAGTTCGTCTTAGGGCGAGATGATTTTTGCCGCGATCGCCTCGATAGCGCCTTCACCCACTATCAACACAGCCTGAGAATTTGGCAGCCGAGAGCCGAACGCGAACTGGCTGAGCTCTCCCCCCAACCCCCGGAAGAGACGCAAAATCTGGCGTCTTACCCCTCGCGCTGGGGCATCTTACTATTTCACCTCGCCCTACTCCATTGTCGCAATGCACAATTACATCAAGCCCAAAGCCAACAACATTGGCAACAAGCGCGAAATTGCCTGCAACAGTGCATCGACATTTTTGTGCCGCAGCAACAGCCCTCTCCGGTGGCGAATTTTCTCCCCCTGCTGTGCGAAGTGCTGACCCATTTAGAACAGTGGGACGAACTGCAACAACAGGCGGAAAAAGGCTTGCACCTGCATCAACACCAGCCGGTGCAGTTAGCCCGCGACTATGGATTTTTGGCGCAAGTGGCACAGGCTCGCCATCAGTGGAATCCGAGCCAGGAATTCGCTCAATCCGCCATTGAAACCTTAGCGGCGGCACCTATCCCCCAGCGACAGGATCGGGGGTTGTATCTTTATTTGCTGGCGCGCGCAATGGTGAAAGATGCCGCTTCTCGGGATACCTCGATCCGTCGATCGCCCAAACGCCCGGGGGCGCGATCGCAACTCCTTCCCTCCCAAGACGTCATTTCTATCCTTCATCTGGCTCGGGTGGAGGCGGATCCGGCGCGGGATCCGCAACTTTACCTCTCCATTCTCAAGCTGCTGCGATCGCTTTACTTCGACGCACAAAACTATCTCGAAGCCTTTCACATTAAACTCGAACTGCGGGCGATCGAAACTCTCTACGGGTTCCGCGCTTTCATTGGCGCGGGTTTGCTGCAACCGCAAACTGCTTCCCCCAACGACCCCAAACCGTCTTTTCCCCCACCTCAATTTGCCTGGGACGATGCTCCCGCACCCCCACAAGTTCTCGCCGCCGCCGGTCGTCAGCAAGATGTGGAACGCTTGCTAGAACGGATGAATCGTGCGGATAAAAAGCTGACCATTCTTTATGGAGATTCCGGGGTCGGAAAGTCCTCTTTGGTTCATGCAGGTCTGGTTCCGGCCCTGCAAAGACGTTCCCTGGGCGATCGCATCGCTTTGCCGATTATCGTTCGCTCTTACACCGATTGGATGGGAACCCTCTCCCGCGACCTCCAGGAAGCGGTGCGCCTCTCTTTTCCCGCTTTGGCAGAGTCCCCCCCCCATGACGATAGCCCCTCCGAGTCTGAATCTACCGCCTCGGCGGCGATCGCTCAATTGCGTGGCCACATCGACCGCAATCTGATCGTGGTCCTCATTTTCGACCAATTTGAAGAATTCTTTTTTGTCAACAAATCCCCACAAAAAAGACGGGAATTTTATGACTTTTTGAAAACCTGCCTCGACATTCCCTTTGTCAAGGTTATCCTCTCGTTACGAACGGACTTTTTATATTATCTCCTCGAATGCGAACGATTTTGCGAACTCGATGCCATTAATAACGACATCCTCAGCAAAGAAATTCGCTATCATCTGGCCGACTTTTCGCAAGACCAAGCCCGGGAAGTCATTAACACCTTGACCGAACGCTCTCAATTTTACTTAGAAAGCGAATTAATTGATGCATTGGTCAAGGATTTAGCTAGCGAAATGGGACAGGTCAGACCGATTGAACTACAGCTCGTCGGTGCCCAATTACAAGATGAAGAAGAACCCATTACCACCCTGGAACGCTATCAGCAACTCGGCGCAAACCCAAAAGAAATCTTAATCGGACGTTCCCTAGTACAAGTGGTTCGCGATTGCGGTCCGCAACAGGAAAAAAATGCGTGGGAACTCCTGTACGGTCTGACGGATGAAAAAAACACCCGCCCGCTGAAAACCAAAGAAGAATTAGCCACCGCCGCCAACATGCAAGGTGATAAACTAGACTCCATCTTGCAAATCCTCGAAGGAGCTGGTCTGGTCTTTACCCATCGGGAAGAATCCGGCGATCGCTATCAACTCGTCCACGATTATCTCGTTTACCCGGTTCGTCAAAAATACGAAACAGACTTTGGGCCAGAAGCTCGTTTGCTCAAAGCGGAAGAAGCCAAAAAAATGACTCAAGTAGAACTGGAAAAAAGCAATCAAATCCTCAAGAACCAACGGGGATGGCTGGCTTTTGCGGTATTCCTACTCGCTATAGCTGGAACCTTTGCCCTGGTCAAAAAAGAACAGGCCAATATCAGCGTGGAAAACGCTCAAATTACTGCCATTAGTGCCTCCAGCGAAGCCCTGTTTGTTTCCAATCGAGAATTTGATGCCCTGATGGAAAGTTTGCGCGCGTGGCGAGAACTCAAACAGGCCCAAAACCCGGATGCGGAAACTAAAATTCGCGTCATCGCTGCTCTCCAACAAGCCGTGTATGGCGTGAAAGAACGCAATCGCCTGGAAGGTCATGGCGCAGAAGTGTGGAGCGTCAATTTCTCCCCAGATGGCGAATTAATCGTTTCCGGGGGCAACGACAATAAGGTGCAACTCTGGAATCGCAACGGCAAAAAACGCGCTACGTTTGTAGACCCTTCTTTGCCTGAGGAAGATGGCATCAGTCACGCCCAAGAAGTCACCAGTGTTAGCTTTTCTCCCAACAGTCAGCTCATTGCTTCCGCCAGTCGCGATCGCACGGTTAAACTCTGGCACCGAGATGGTACCCTTCTCCACACCCTCACCGGCCATCAAAATAGCGTCTATAGCGTCAGTTTCTCCCCGGATGGCAAATTGGTGGCTTCCGCCAGTCACGACAAAACTATCAAACTCTGGCGTACCTCGGACGGCAGTTTGGTCAATACGTTGGTCGGTCACGGGGAGTCGGTTAACTGGGTTACGTTTAGTCCGGATGGGGCGTTCATCGCTTCGGCTTCCGATGACAAAACGGTGAAACTCTGGCGACGAGATGGCACCCTGGCGAGAACTTTCCCGCCACACGAGGATTGGGTGACGGTGGTCGTTTTTAGTCCCGATGGCACTCATCTGGTCTCTGCTGGCGTAGATCGCACCATCCGCGTCACTCCCCTGAATGGCACTGGGGTCAAAAGTTGGAAAGCTCACGAGGATATGGTGTTTAGTCTCAGTTTCAGTCCGGATGGGGAGTTTTTTGCCTCTGCTTCTGATGACAATACGATTAAACTCTGGAAACTCGATGGTACCCTGGTCAAAACCCTCCAGGGTCACAGCGGTCGCGTCACTACTGTGAATTTTAGTCCCGATGGCACCACGTTGGCTTCTGCTAGTTTTGATAAAACGGTCCGCCTCTGGAGACTCAAGGATAAGGATCGGTTTTTGAAGATGTTGGCCGGCCAGGCGGGACACCAGTCTCGCGTCACTAGCGTGAGTTTTTCCCCGGATGGAGAATCGATCGCTTCGGGAAGTTGGGACAATACGGTGAAACTCTGGCATCCAGATGGAACTGGCGATGCGGAGGAGGTGATGACGTTAAGCGGGCCTGAGGGTCATACCGGTCGCGTGTTTCGGGTGAGTTTCTCTCCGGTGGACCCGTTGATTGCTTCCGCATCTCAAGATTGTACGGTGAAAATTTGGAGCAGTCGCGATGGACGACTGTTGAAAACGTTGGTGGATCCTAGTTTGGGGGATGCGGTGGCTTCGGAGGACTGCGGTTCGCTTCAAAGTCACAGCGATCGCATCTATGCGGTGAGTTTTTCTCCGGACGGTCAGTACATTGCTTCGGGTTCTCGCGATCGCACGGTGAAAATTTGGCGCTTGGATGGCACTTTAGTCAAAACTCTCGAAGGTCACGGCGATCGCGTCAATAGTGTGGCGTTCTCTCCCCGTGGAAATTTGCTCGCTTCCGCATCGGACGATCGCACGGTTAAACTCTGGAGTCTTGATGGTCGCTTGCTGCAAACTTTGGCCGGATCTAACCCCCATCAATCCTACGTCACTAGCGTGACTTTCTCTCCTGACGGTCAGTTGGTGGCTTCGGCAAGTTGGGACAATACGGTGAAAATCTGGAACCTGGACGGGACTTTGGCTAAAACCCTTTTGCAAGGCTATAGCGATAGTGTGGAAAGCGTGACGTTTTCTCCCGATGGTCGTCTCCTCGCTTCGGCAAGTTGGGATAATACGGTAAAACTTTGGAGTCTCAAAGACGGAACCCTACTCAAAACCCTCCAAGGTCATACCTCTGGGGTCCTCGATGTCACCTTTAGTCCCGATGGTAAAACTATTGCTTCGGCGGGGGATGACCATGCGGTGATTCTCTGGAATCTGGATCTGGAGGATTTAACCCGCCGCGCTTGTACTTGGTTGCACGATTATCTGCAATACTCGAATAATATCAGCAGTCGCGATCGCACCCTTTGCGAGGAAACTCTCAAGGAACAACGGTTTCAAAACAATTCTTCCCCAAATCCCCTGGAAGAACTGTTTTGACCCGGGTGGCGATCGCCCCCTCCCGGCGTTTGGGGAACCCTCAATTCCCCTCTGCCTCGACTCGCTTTTTCATCTAAACTATCCATTCTCTTCTCTGACTGATGTCCGATTTACCCCCTCTCAATACCGATACCCTCTGGGATATTATTCACGATAAAATTGACGATGCCACTACCAATCATTTGGTCTGGCATTATTTGGGCTATCGCTATGATGACTCTACTCAAACCTGGGACGCCACTCAGGTAGACCCTGCTTGGCGCGAGGCTTATCCAGAACCTCCGGATTTTATCGCCAGCCGACCGGCAACCGTTAAATTAACTCGCTCTATTCCTAAAGAAAATAAGCAGTTGCTCAAAGAACAGTTGGGCTTTACCGGCTATAAAGTGGGCGAATTGGTTCCCCGTCTCACCCGTCGCGCAACAATGGTGAATTGGTTGTTAAGTTATTTAAAAGACAATTCCCAGTAACCCGCTGATAACCGTTTATCGCCCGGTTTGACCTCCTTTATATCCCGTTTTCCCAGGCGTCAGCCTGGGAAACCATATCAGCCAAAACCATACCAATCTTGCCTCAATTTTAACTCGATTATTCTCCTATTTGGAAACAAAAATAATCCAACTAAATAAAACTTAGGGAGATGGCATAGCCCTGTGTTAATTGTAGGGTGCGTTACCCCCCCAAAGCTAATAAATGGGCAAACTGTACGATAGTCTTGGGGGGTAACGCACCCACGCAATATAGCTGATTAAAATCCGAATAAGGGTAACAATTTAATATGCAATTTAGGTGAAAAATTGTAGGAGAGAGGGCAGTGGAATGGTGCGGGAAAACTTGAGTATTTGTACTTAGGTGAGTTTGGCGATCGCGCGTCTAGGGATGAGCTAGCCAGTCTTGCGGGTCTCGCCGCATCCCTAATTTGCAGGGGGAGGAAATTTGAGGGAATTGCGATTGACGGGGTTGGCGCTGGATGCGTAATATTAAGGGAAGGTAAAAACTGTAAACAATTATTAAGTTTCTGAGGGAACGGCGTTCAACCCCGTTAAGCAACACCACTCCCGAGAGCAAACCCGAAACTGTTATAGAGCCTGAAATGCAAAAGCTATTCTCCAAAAGACTGCTAATATCGGTCGCCGCCTTGCTTCTGAGTGTAGTCACTTGGGCGATCGCGCCAAATCCTGCCGGTGCTTACGAGAACCCGGATTTACTCCCCGAGGTGCAAACCCCCATCATCGACCTGGCGAACTCCCTAACCAACGTTCAAAAAGAAAACCTCATCCAAGAACTCGAGGACTTTGAAGCCGAAACCGGCTGGAAACTGCGGGTCTTAACCCAATACGATCGCACCCCGGGTCGTGCGGTGAAAGACTACTGGGGTCTCAACGATCGCAGCGTGTTGATGATTGCCGACCCTCGGGGAGGCAACCTGCTGGGGTTCAATGTCGGCGACGAACTCTATCCCCTCCTCCCGCGCACCTTCTGGATCGAACTGCAAACCCGCTACGGCAATCAATTCTTCGTCCGCGATAACGGTGAAGACCAATCCATCCTGCAATCCTTGCACACCATCGAATCCTGTCTGCGTGAGGGGGGATGCCGCGTGGTGCCCGGATTGCCCCGGGAACAGTGGATCCTCACCCTGATCACCGCCACACTCGGTGGCATCGTCTTCGGATTTGCGGGTCAACCGCGCAAAGAAAGACAAGCCTTTTCCTGGCAATGGGCACTGATGTTCTCGCCACTGTGGGGAATTTTGTTTCTCGCCTTCGGCATCGGTCCGGTGGTCTCTCGTACCTCGGATTGGTTGCCACTGCTTCGCAATATCCTCGGGTTCCTCATTGGTGCCTTAGCGGCTTATCTGACCCCGATGTTGGGTCGCTCTTCGGCGTCGGAAACCTAACCCCAGGGGGAATGTGCAGATGAGAGGTGCGGGTTAAGCTGGAAGCGCCTCACCCCCCTTCACTCTCTGCTGGTTTCTACTCCGAAGCGGTTTTCCCATCCTGGTTGACGGTGACGGAATACGCTCAAGTTGAGGGTGGGACCTTCCGGTTTGACGGCGAAAACCAAGGTGGGATCGCCATGACCGGTCAGGGTTTTTTGTAGATCGCCGCTGTCAATATCCCACAGTTTGATCGTTTTTTCCATGCTGCCACTGGCCAGGGTTTTGCCATCTTCACTCATGGCCACGGCGCGCACTACCCCGGAATGGGCGGCGATCGCCCGCACTAAATTCCCCTGCCGCAAATCCCAAATTTTTACCATCCCATCTTGGGACCCACTGACGAGCATTTCCCCGTTAGGACTAATGGCCAGGGAAATCACGGCATCGCTATTCATCGGGAAACTACGAATCAATTGGCCGGTCTGTATGTCCCACAATTTGAGCTGTTTGTCAATTCCCCCACTGACCAAAAATTCTCGTTTCGGCCCGATGGCGATCGGTCGAATGGTGCCGGCATGGGCGGCAATGCTCTGGATCCGTTCGCCGCGATCGAGATTCCAAATGTTGATGCTGCCGTCATATCCGCCACTGACGAGCAATTCTCCATCTTCGCTGATGGCGATCGCGCTAACCCCACTGGTATGTCCGGGAAGGGTACGAACAAACTCTCCACTTCCCTTGTGCCATTCATTTAATGTCCGTTCCGTACTGCCACTGGCGAGGGGTTGCCCCCCACTACCAGCAGATTGCGGATAAAATGACCAGGAATGTCCGCCTAACGCTTGAGTTAATTCCCCATCCCTCAATTTCCACAGCTTGATGGTGCCGTCATAACTTCCGCTGGCGACGGTCTGTCCATCGGCACTAATCCCGACGGGATAAACGTAGCTGGAGGCTCCTTTGAGGATATGCAACCATTGCGAAGCACCCACTTGCGTTTTTTGCGATTGCACGTAGGCGGCGAGTCCACCGGCATAAAGCAATCGATCGAGGGTCACGCAAATGCGACGCTCTTCCCCGGCGATCGCCTCGGTGGGCAAAAAACCAGCTAAAATCACCGGGTACTCTTCTCTCGTCTCGACGATCGCTTCTGGGATCCAAATCAATGCCACCGCTGCATGATTTTCCATCTTTTCTCGCTCGAGAATCCACTCGAGCCGATCGCACCCACCTCCGATCGCGGCAACCTGCACCTTGATTTGGGGATTCTCTTCCAAGGCTAAACTGTCGTTAACTTGGCAGGTTAGTGCCGGTCGCGGATCCACCTGCAAGGTTAACCCTTCTACGCAATGGGCGATCGCTTCCACCCCTAACTGATGGCGCAAGCGATCGCGAAAAATTTCTCCTACTGGCACGGATTGCTCGCAATGCAGCACTTTCTTCCGACAAGTGGCGCGAATCTTTTTCAACCACCCATCGGAAACGGTGACCACTTCACTATGAAGCCCTTGGGTTTCGCAATGCAGCAGGTTGCTTCGATCCTGTTTTAGCCGTTTTACAAAATCCGCTTGTTGGAATTTCAGCGGGGTCGTCCAGTCCATCAGTCGCTTTTCTCGCTCTCCCCAAAATTTTACAGTGTTGCTTTGATTCCCATCCATCCGACTCCAGATCCAGGCGTCGGCGATCGCCGGATTGGTATTGCGTTAACCTTACACCCCGAATGAAAAATGGGCGATTTTTCGCTTCGCCCATCCCTCGCGCTGAGTTTCCTACCCCTGTTAATCCAGATGGTCTTGGTCCATTTCTTCCAGCGCTATGGGTTCGTCTCAGCCGCGATCTCAGCATGTCCACCATCGTCTGAATTTCGAGGGGCGGTGGCGGGGTCAGGCGCGACACGACCAAGGTCACTGCAAAGTTAATTACCATGCCCACGGTACCAATGCCTTCCGCAGAAATACCGAAAAACCACGGATCGAGTCCATAAAATTTTACGCTCAAAATGTAGCCAAAGGTAAAGATACAGAATAAATGAAATTAAAACAAATAGGGTGGTCCAAGCTTCTACGGACATAATCTAATCTCTCCGGTGGATGTCGTATTTGCGATCGAGTTTGTCCATTGCGATGGCATAAATGAAAATTAGCACCACAAACACATAAATTGACCCCTGCTGCGCTATCCAAAATCCCAAGGGGACTTGTCCAATCTGAAAGTTGTTCAGGGGTTCGACTAGCAAAATGCCGCAAATTAGGGACACGAATGCCCACACGAGTAACAGATTCCGAATTAAGGCTTTGTTGGCACGCCAATAGGCGCGTCTTTGCTCTCGATCCATAGTCGGGTCTCAATTCCACGGAATAAATGTCGTGTCATCAGCATACATGGCGGCTGTCTTTGGCGCTAGGGGGTCGGGATCGCTTTGACTTCCATCTGTCGGGCACCCACCGTCACTCCCGCAGGCAAGCGGGTGAGTGCGATCCCAGGTTGGCCAGTTTATCTTTTGTGCTTGCTTTTCTCCGCACTCCCTACCGGGGATCGTGGCGATCGCCCCGGTTTTTTACTCTGAAAATAGGCGCTCTTTCCTTTCTTCTCCCTGTTTGCTTTTCCTTTCATAAGTTTTAGTTGTATCCCCCATCGCCCTTTTTTATTGGAACCCATACAGGGCTAGCAAACATGGGATTTTTGCTTGGCAACAGTTTTGCGGTTACCATTAATACAATTGAGGTTCCGGAAACGGCACAAGGACCCCTCTGTGACCCACTCTAGAAATTGGCACCGGGTAATTTTACGGAAACAATCTCCGTATTATTACGGTAGTTAGCTGCACGCCGTGAGGACTCACCCAGCAGGCGATCGCAGTTTAAGGGCGATCTCAGTCACAGCTAGCCTACTCCCCTAGCGGCTATAACCCTTATAAGACAATAGTTGTGGGTCATGTTAAGAAATGTAAACAAAATTTTATGAAAAAATGTTGCAATCGCTTGATTTACCTGCTAAGGTGTGTATGGGGTAAGTCCGCTCTATGCTCTTATCTAGGAGATGTACCCACTATGCTCTACATCGATTCGGTTGGCTTGGTAACAGATTGATTCGAGGTGTGACCACCAGCTATGTTCTCCAATCCTTCTGTTTCAAGGCATTTTAAGGATGCCTGAGAAATTGCTGGGTTGATGTTTTTGAACGCCGGGAGAAACTTCGCGTCGGAAACTCAATCGCCTCTCCATCGTCTGGATACCCAAACCTATCGTTTGGCAAAAAATTCACGGACAACCCGTTTCGGGTA
This sequence comes from Phormidium sp. CCY1219, assembly GCF_055795085.1. Classification (NCBI taxonomy): domain Bacteria; kingdom Bacillati; phylum Cyanobacteriota; class Cyanophyceae; order Oscillatoriales; family Oscillatoriaceae; genus Phormidium; species Phormidium sp. CCY1219. The sequence continues at coordinate 20,018 of NZ_JAYFEQ010000482.1, forward strand.
TGTATAGAAGAAAGAGGTTCATTGGCAAAAATTGGTCAATTGTCATTGGTCATTGGTCATTGGTCAATAGTCAATAGTCATTGGTCATTGGTCAATAGTCATTGGTCATTGGTACTCCTTCAAAGGACAAAGAACAAATGACAAAGGACAAATGACAAACGACAAATAACCAACGACAAAATTACCGAGTTTGGTCTGATTCGGACAAGTTTAATTTCACTGCACTTGTCTCATCTGTGCAACAAGACGTCCCGATCTTGCGGGCGGCGTGCTGAGAATTTAGGGTGTGAGAAAACTATCGCCTCAGTACCGAATCGTTGTGGGATGAGAGCTGATTTATGGAGGTTTTGAGGATGATAATTCAAGGAAAAATTGCTCTGATTACTGGCGCTTCTCGTGGCATTGGGCGCGCGATCGCTTTGGAATTTGCGGAACAAGGTGTAAGTCGGTTGATTTTAGTGGCCCGGGATCGCAAAAAATTGGCCGAAGTGGCAGGGGAAATCGAAGCACGGGGCGTGCAAGTGGCAACCCTGGCGCTGGATCTCACCAAGTCGGCGGATGTGAATATCGCGATCGCCCAAGCATGGCGGTCCTATGGTCCGATTGACTTGCTGATTAATTGCGCTGGGGTGGCACACCAAACCCCGTTTTTACAGTCGAGTTCCCCCAAAGTACAAGAAGAACTCTCCCTGAATATCATGGGAATGTACGAAATCACCCGCGCGATCGCCAAACGCATGGCAAGCCAAAAGTCGGGGGCGATCGTCAATGTATCGAGTTTGATGGGAAAAGTGGCTGCTCCCACAATGTCTACCTACTCGGCAACTAAGTTCGCGATTTTAGGCTTCACCCAAGCGTTGCGCGGGGAATTGGCAGCACATAACATTAAAGTGATGGCGTTGCTACCCACCCTGACGGATACGGATATGGTGAGAAATCTCGACTTGTTTCGCTGGGTGGTACCGATGACGCCACAGGAGGTGGCAAAGGCGCTGGTGGCAGGTTTGGAGAAAGACTCGCCGGAAATTTTGGTGGGGTGGCAAAGTCATTTGGCAGTGTGGTGCAATCGCATCGCCCCCGGATTGCTGAATAAAATCCTGTTGATGGCAGCACCTTTGTCAAAACGGAGGGCAAACCGCGATCGCCACTTGAGGGAAGCAACCGCAACCTCTCGCTAAAATGAATAGCCAAGAGGAGTCTGTTGAGGCTCCTCTTCGCAGTGGTGTGTTACCCGAAAGGAGGAGACAATGGAGACTCAGCAGCACCCAATATTGCAGCAAATCGCCGATCGCGCGATGGAATTGGTACATGCGGAAACTGTGGTGGTGGCGATCGCCGAATCTGACGGCGAAATCGTCCACTATGCCGCCGCCTTGGGCAAATATGCTGAGGCAATCCGGGGGAAACGCGGGGCGTCGGCAACTTCCGGGTTGTGCGGTACGGCGTTTGCCGGCAACAATCCGGTATTAGTCTGTCAGACACAGGGGGATCCGCGAGTGCGACAGGATTGGGCACAATCGTTGGGAATTACCACTGCTTTGGCAGTGCCTTTGTATGACGCGGGAGAACTGGTGGGGGCGCTGATGGCGCTCAATCGTCGCGATCGCCAGGCGTTTGACGCGGCGGCGGAGCAAGTTTGGGCAGATTACGCCCCGGAAGCGGCATCGCGGGTTCGGGATTATTTGGCAGCGATCGCCTAGGGCAATTACCAATGCGATTCGCCTTAAAATATCCCGATGTTCCGCCTGCATATCTACAGTTTTATCTGTGGTTTTCTCAAACTTGGCATCCGCCAAATTATAACTTAGCTAATTTGGCAAAATTGACTATTCCCTAATTCCCTGCTTAAATGAATGTAGCGAACTAACTCCCATTCCCAACTTGCGATTTAAAAGAGCACTCATGGCAACTGCTAGTTACACGCAACTCAATTTATTCGACCCTCCAGATCTCCCCTACACTCCTCCACCGGAGACAATCCCCCAGAACCCCACCACAACAGTTATCGAACTGTTTGCTGGGGCAGGCGGTTTAGCACTGGGATTGGAAAAAGCCGGATTAAAAGCAAAAACATTAATTGAAATTGACAAAGATGCCGTAGCCACCCTACAACACAACCGCTCGCACTGGAATGTCATTCATTCAGATATCTCTCGAGTGTCATTTGCAGGCATGAGTGCAGATGTGGTAACAGGTGGATTTCCCTGCCAAGCGTTTAGCTATGCTGGCAAAGGGTTAGGTCTCGAAGATACCCGGGGCACTCTTTTTTATGAGTTTGCTCGTTGCGTTCGACAAGTGCAACCCAAACTTTTTCTGGCTGAAAATGTCCGAGGTTTAATTAGCCATCAAAACGGCAAAACTTTAGAAGCCATTCTCTCGGTTTTAGCATCTCTCGGATACCAGGTTCAGTATCGCTTACTCAATGCCGTAAACTACGATGTCCCCCAAAAGCGAGAAAGAGTCATCATTATTGGAACTCGCCATAACATTCGCTTTCAATATCCCGAACCTTCCCCAAAAATTCTGACCCTCACAGATGCTTTGAAAGATGTTCCTCCTTCTGACGGGGTGAAATACAGCCCGAAAAAAGCGGCTGTCTTAGCGTTGGTTCCGCCTGGAGGGTGCTGGCGAGATTTGCCGGAAGAAATCCAAAAAAGCTATATGATGAAAAACTACTATTTAAGTGGGGGTAAAACGGGCATAGCTCGCCGAATTTCTTGGGATGAGCCAAGTTTGACCCTGACAACTTCCCCTTCCCAAAAACAAACCGAACGCTGTCATCCGGAAGAAACCCGACCTTTCACCGTTAGGGAGTATGCCAGAATTCAATCTTTTCCCGATGATTGGGAGTTTATCGGTGGCATAAATTCCCAGTACAAACAAATTGGCAATGCGGTTCCGGTGAATTTTGCCTATCACCTCGGTCGAGGAATTTTACATGCTTTATAGACGGAAACGATTACAGAATAATAAGCGATGAAAATCGCGCCGATACCCGGCAATCCTGCGCTGACGCCGAGTAATAATGCTTTTTACAGGTATTCCTTAAACCTCGATATTATATCTGGTAAAACATCAAAAGCCGATACAACTTTCAAGCAAATATGCTTTGCTGCCTTGCTGTGTTTCTCCCGAGTTTATTGTTTGTTTACTGGAGAATAATCGGGCGTTAAATTGCCAGTTGGGACAAGCGATCGCCCCCCGATGGTCATGCCGGATCCACCTGGGGATCGGAATGAAGGGGCGACAAGAGTTACTAATTGGCAATTTATTATGTTAAAGCTCGAATCCTGCCCACAGATAAAGGCGGAAATTTTATCCCCAGAGGGAGAATTTGGCTAGAAATTGGGCGATCGCGCCTCAAAACCGTCCCATCGCTTCACCTCACAACCCAGAGTGCCCTTTTCCACCTTCCCGTGAATCTTGCACGAGTGGGCGAAAAATTTCGGCAAAACATGCCCCAAATCCCGCATAATAAAAGCAAACCAGTACATTGCAAGTCACGGAAAAATGGAACCCTTCCCTCTGATAGGTAGTAACGCAACGGTGGTGATGGTGATGAATGGAACTCCCATTACCATCAACGTCAATGGCACGGATGCACCGATTACTGCGGGAAACTTTGTGGATTTGGTGGAACGCGGCGTTTATGATGGCGTGTCCTTTCACCGGATCGTGCGCGAACCGGAACCGTTTGTGGTGCAAGGGGGCGATCCGCAAAGCAAAGATCCGAATGTGCCGCAAAACCAATTGGGAACCGGCGGTTTTATCGACCCCGCTACCAACCAACCCCGCAACATTCCCTTAGAAATCAAACCGCAAGGTTTCGCGGCACCCGTTTACGGGGAAACCTTCCAGGATGCAGGCATCGCACTTGCCCCAGAGTTACCGCACAGGCGCGGCGCGGTGGCGATGGCGCGCAGTTTGTCACCCAATTCGGCATCTTCGCAGTTTTATTTTGCGCTGGATGATTTGCCGCAGTTAGATGGCAGTTATGCGGTGTTCGGATACATCACTTCGGGGTTGGAGGCGATCGATACCATCGAACGAGGCGATCGCATTGCTGCTGCAGAAGTCACCGACGGCGCACTCTCCACTCGAACCTCGGGTATCATTGGCAATCTAAACGCCCTCAATGACTTTCTCAATTTTATCAACTATTCCACGCTTCCCCTGGGATTTACTGACTTTTCACCAGGGGATGATGCGATCGCCCTCACCCCAGAAATGACGCAACAAACCCCCAGTGGCGTGCGGGCATTTTCTGGCAACGATCGCATTACCGGTTCTCCTGCCAATGATATCGCAAACGGCAACCAAGGTAACGATACCCTCTCCGGCGAAGCAGGTCTCGATTTTCTCCGAGGGGGCAGAGATAACGATGTTATTTTCGGTGGCAGCGATGGCGATATTCTCAATGGAAATCGCGGCAACGATAACCTAGATGGCGGCGATGGCGATGATTTTGTACGCGGCGGACAAGAAAACGATACCTTAACCGGCGGTAACGGCAACGATTATTTAGTGGGAGATTTTGGTTTCGACTCCCTTACCGGAAATGCCGGGGCGGATACGTTTTTACTCCGCGTGGATACTGCTGTGGGTCAAGGATTAAATGGCGATCGCATTGTGGATTTGACTGTCGCGCAAGGCGATCGCATCGGCATTGTCGGTGCCGTCAATCTCCCGGATTTGCAATTCAATCCCTCCGGCAACGATACCCTGATTCAACTGCCTAATGGCAACACCCTCGGCATCGTGCAAAATATGGATTCCCTCACGGTTCAAAATGCAGTGTTTATCGCGCCGAATGCGGATTTAGCAATGGCGATCGGATAACGAGCTACTCCAAACAGGGGATAAAGTTCCAACCTATTTATTCTGTTAGGGAGCAGAGTCTGGGAAGGAGCAATCCCCCCTCCGGATTGCCACCGCTTTTACACACTGTGTGACGACTGCCCGTTGGGGTAATTGAAATCGAGCCTCAGCCTCCACAACCTAGGCGAATTATTATTTGTATAAAAACGACAATATATAAAAATGCCGTCGAGAAGGAGGTTGGGGTGGGTCTCTCCCGCTATGGGGGCTATTTTACTTTTTTCAGCAATTAATCTCCCCCTCGCCGTTTTGTGCCTTGTTCCCCAGTTGCCTGACTCTTCTTGACCAAAAAGCCTTGCCAGACGGGCAGCAATCGAGTAGAATCGAACGGTATAGCCTCTTTTGCCTGAGAGCGTTGCAGGCTTTATAAAATGTAACAATCTAAGAAAGCGCGATTTCCCCATGAAACGAATCTTATTTTTATGTTTGGTCATTTTTACCTTGTATGGATGTGGAGCCATTCTCCATTCCCCTAATGAGAAACCCCCTAAAGCGGCGGTAGAACAACAATCGCCTACACAAACCACCCAAGCGAGTCTCGCCGGGGTCAGCCCCCCCCAGGTGTCGGAAGACCCCCCCACTCATTTAGCGTATCTCTCGGGAAAGTCCACCAGTAAAAAAATTAAAGAACGACTGATTTTGCTGGCTATTAAATATAAAGTCAAAGAACCGAAAATCGAGAAGATTCTAGAAGAATATCTCGCCACTCACCGTCCTTTAAAAACGAATTCCAATTACGAAGAAACTTTGGTTTCCTTGAGTAATAAATACAGCGTTTCTCTGGAAAAAGTGGCCGGTGTGGTGATGGATTACAAAGATTGGCTGGCTTGTGGGGGGGCTTAATCCAGAGAAAACCGCTGCTGAATCGAGTTGCTTTTAAAAAATTACCCTTCTGGAAAGTCTCCAAACGATGGGGGTAATTCTAGGGGAATTTGTCCTAACAATCCTTTGCGAAAATCGGTTAGCAATTGGCGGGCGGTGCGTTCCACATCTCCTTGAAAGCGAGATTCAGCCAAAGCGTGCAGATAATCTTCGGCGCTCATCGTCGTCGGATCCAGTTCGTAGCGAGAGCGTAACGGTTGCGAAGGCACCCATCCTTCCCCCACCACCTCGATTTCGCCGAGGATTTCCACCATTCCCGCCGCCACGCGCTGATTGTCGTAAGCCGCTTCGCCAATATCGTCACAGATTGCCAATTTGAGGGCGGCATATTGGTCTTTTAACTTACCCGGAATCACGCCAGGGGAATCGAGGAGTTCGAGGGATTTAGAGATGCGAACCCAGCGGAGTTGACGAGTGACGCCGGGGCGGCGGGCGCTTTCCACCACGCGACGCCCCAGCAAGCGATTGATCAGAGCGGATTTGCCCACATTGGGGAAACCGATAACCACAGCGCGGACCGGGCGAGGGCGCATGCCGCGATCGCGACGCCGTTGATTGACCTCAACCCCCGCCGACTGAGCGGCTTTTGCCACCTCCTTCACCCCAGTGCCATCTTGGGCATTGGTGAAAAAAGGGACTTCACCGCGATCGCGCAACCAAGCATCCCAGCGATCGGCCAAAGCGGGAAAAATGGAATCCAAGCGATTGATAACCAGCACGCGCGGTTTGCTGCCCACCCACTGCGGAACCTGGGGGTGATGAGTTGCCCGGGGAATGCGCGCATCGCGCACTTCCAGAACCACATCAACCAGCTTAAGCTGTTCCTTCAATTGCCGTTGCGCTTTAGAAATATGGCCGGGATACCACTGGATAGGGGGAGTCGTCATGGAAAATCAAGGGGGGGTAGAGTAGCGGTAGGGTGGGCAAGTCATTGGCCACCCTACCCGTGAAGGTGATGGGTAAGTTCCGAGAAAACTAGGGGACGATTAACACCGGACAAGGAGCCAGGTTAATCACCCGGTTGGTGACGCTATCGGCGAGACCTTCCTCAGTCAAACCGATCCCACGACAGCCCATAATCACCAAATCGGCGTCCATTTCATCCGCCACATCGCAGATAACAAACGCCGGTTTGCCCTCGCGTTCGATGGTGTCCGCCTCAATGCCCTGTTGAGAGAACATGGCGCGAGCATTTTTGAGCAATTCCGCGATCGCCTCCGGACTCATCACGCGATCGGGCGGCGGCGGTTCTTCTCCTTCCACCGCCACTTCCCGAACCGACAGCAAGACCAAGCGCGCGTTAAAATTTTTCACCATCTTGACCACCGTATCCGCCGCTTCGCGGGATTCGCGGGTGCCATCGAGAGGAAATAAAACAGTTTTAAACATAACAGCCGTGTTTCAGACACACTCAACGATAAAATGTTTACGTCTAACTTTCCGGATGGATGCAGGTCCATCGGATGCAGACGCGCTCTAGAAGCGCGAGTTGACTTTGGAACACTGCGTCAAGCGCAGAAATTAAATCCAACGGTGACACGCCGATTTTCTAGAAATTAGACCAAAAAACGCCAACAATAGGAGGTATCTTCGTGCCCAAGAAAACTGTAGCAAATTTGTCAGCCTCAGAGGTATCCGGCAAGCGGGTACTCGTCCGCGCTGACTTTAACGTACCCTTAGATGACGCGGGCAACATCACCGATGATACCCGGATCCGCGCCGCCTTGCCGACCATTCAGGACCTAAAAGACAAGGGGGCGAAAGTCATCCTGTCGAGTCACATGGGACGTCCCAAAGGAGAAGTGAAAGACAAGCTGCGCCTGACCCCAGTTGCCAAGCGCCTCGGCGAACTCCTCGGACAAGAAGTGGTCAAATGCGATGACTGCATTGGCGAAGAAGTCCAGAAAACCATCGGAACTCTGGAAAACGGCCAAGTGGCGTTGTTAGAAAACGTCCGCTTCTACGCCGAGGAAGAGAAAAACGACCCGGAATTTGCTAAAAAGCTGGCATCCTTGGCGGATATGTACGTGAATGATGCTTTCGGGACTGCCCACCGCGCCCATGCCTCCACTGAGGGCGTCACCCACCACCTGAGTCCTTCCGTGGGGGGCTATTTGATGGAGAAAGAACTGCAATATCTCAAAGGGGCGATTGAAAATCCCCAGCGTCCTCTGGCGGCGATTATCGGCGGTTCCAAGGTGTCGAGCAAAATCGGCGTCATCGAAACCCTGCTGGAGAAATGCGACAAACTGCTGTTAGGTGGGGGGATGATTTTTACCTTCCTGAAAGCGCAAGGGTTGAGCGTGGGTAAGTCTTTGGTGGAAGAGGACAAGCTGGAGTTGGCGCGGTCCTTGGAGAAGAAGGCAAAAGAACGCGGTGTCAGTTTGTTGCTGCCTCAAGATGTGGTGGTGGCGGATAAGTTTGATGCCAATGCGGAGTCCAAAACCGTGTCGGTGAATAGCATTGCCGATGATTGGATGGGGTTGGATATCGGTCCGGATTCGGTGAAGATGTTCCAAGAGGCTTTAGCAGATTGCAAGGCTGTGATTTGGAATGGGCCGATGGGCGTGTTTGAATTCGAGAAATTCGCCAAAGGCACTGAGGCGATCGCCCATACCCTCGCCGAACTCACCCCCAAAGGCACCACCACTATCATCGGCGGCGGCGACTCCGTGGCGGCGGTGGAAAAAGTGGGCTTGGGTGACAAAATGAGCCACATTTCTACCGGGGGCGGTGCCAGTCTCGAATTGCTCGAAGGCAAGGAACTGCCCGGTGTGGTGGCTTTGGATGATGCTTAATTAAATTCCTCGCCTCTGCGCCACTCCCCCCAGTTGATGGGGGGTCAGGAGGCATCGGGAGACAGCTCGATTCTGATTCCCGGTGCCCTCTGAGAGAAAATCTCCCATTCTTCACAGCTCTACCTGCACAGGGATGCAGAGCATCGAACCCTTTCGGTAGGGTATGAAATAACTTAAGCCGTTGGAAAGGGTTCGACTGATTCTTTGACTGAATCCACTCCTAAGCGATGCTGTCCAATAAATAACTACAGAGGGTGAACCAGTATTTATCCTCTGTTTTTCATGGGTAAAATCGGTTGGATGAGGGAAAACTCTGGTTTAGCCATTTGGCAGGTTTTGGTAATAAAAGATACAATTTTTTGAGATGATTTGAGCTGTTTAACCGTGCTGAGCCAATGTTTGATTTTTCTCTCGCCAAAGCGCAACATCAAATCTGGAATTTGAAGCTGCGGCTGTTTTTGAAAGGGCAACAGACCCTCACCGAAGCAGAGGTGATGTGTCACCACGATTGCAAGTTGGGTCGCTGGATTGATTCCCAAGGATTGGCGAAATATGGGGCGATCGCAGAAATGAAAGAATTGGTCCGCATCCATGCCGAACTTCACGATACCGTGAGACAAGTGGTGCTGCTGAAGCGGTCAGGCAACATTGCTGCCGCAACCGAAGCATTTCTCAAGGTGGACCCCCTGCATCAGCAAATTATCAATTTACTCAATGCGATCGAGCATCAAGTGGAACCCTCTTCGGGGTAATGAAGGAGCCAGTCTATTCCGATCCCTCCCCGGGGCGATCGGCATCCGCTACGGGTTCGCTCCGCCCACCGCAGTGTCTCACTAGTTTATACTTTTAAGTGGGTTGCGTGACCCCCGCCACTCAATTCCGGGCGCTTTCTCACAATAAAGACCGGGGCACCAACCCCATTAGAAAATATCACTTTACTGTGAGAAAGTGCTTCGGCTGAAGCCTGAGAACGAGTTAACCAGTGACGAATTGACGAAAACGGGCGATTGAAATTGCAGGCTTTTTGTTGGCGTAATATCGCTCAGCCGGAATAAATATACCCGTGCTGAAATTCCTCGACTGAAAAATATAGTGAGGCGATTGACTCACAAAAAGATAATAATCGAATTAAATTAGAAGCACTCTTATGGTTTTGAAAAAAATAATCGTTTCTACCGCTTGTACCGTAGCGATCGCCGCTGGTGGAGTAATGCCGATCGCCAAAGCACAGCACATGGGGAACCCTAGAGATTGCCCCACCATTGCCCAGAGTAGCGCGATACCCAGCAATGCCAACGCAATAGAGGCCACCCATCGCATCTAGCGCCCGGTGCGCGACCAGGGGATCCAAGAACTAGAAAATAGCTTACCCGACAACATCAATCCCGATCGCATTCGCGTCAGCAATTCGTGCGATCGCCGAATGCCCGCAGATATCCCGGGGTCTCGCACCGCCACCATCCTAGAACCACTCTAGGGTTGAGCGCCCCGTTCGGTTCGCGGGGGTGCGCGGGAAATGCCGCCAAACTCCCCAAACAAACAAACCATTGGCCAGCCAAAAATCTGCTACACTTCTGTAAAGAGAAAAAAGGCGATCGCCTCGGGTGCAGATACAGTTTTCCCCAAAAACCACAGCAGATTTTACCAAAATCAACCGAAGACCCTGTTAAAATCACCTTAACCGTCGTGCAAACCTTCCATGACTGACACCGTTCTAGACGTTCGCAACCTGAAAGTCCAATTCAAAACCGACGAAAAGCTGATTCGCGCCGTGGAGGACATCTCCTTTAAGGTGCCACGCGGCCAAACCCTGGGCATCGTCGGCGAATCCGGGTCTGGCAAATCCGTCACCTCCCTGGCGGTGATGGGACTAGTCCCCACCCCCGGGTTTGTTGCGGGAGGGGAAATCTGGTTTCGGGACGCCCCCGCCACAGAACCAGTCAATCTCTTGAAACTCCCGCCGCAAGCGAAGCAGCACTATCGCGGCGGACGGGTATCGATGATTTTCCAGGAACCGATGAGTTCCCTCAACCCAGTTTATAATATCGGCTTTCAGCTCACCGAAGCGATTTTACTGCACCAAAACGTCTCGGAAAAGCAAGCACGACGACAGGCGGTGGCGAGTTTGCAAGAGGTGAAACTCCTCCCGAGTGACGAAGAATTGCGCGAAACGGTGGATCTGCCCCCTAGCGCCACAGAACGGGAAATCATGGCGCAGATCAATCAGCAAAAACTGGCCATCCTGAAGCGCTATCCCCACGAATTGTCTGGGGGTCAGATTCAGCGGGTGATGATTGCGATGGCGATTTCTTGCAACCCCACCCTATTGATTGCGGACGAACCCACCACGGCCCTGGATGTGACGGTGCAGGCGACGATTTTGCAGTTGTTGCGCGAGTTGCGCGATCGCCGGGGCATGTCGATGATGTTCATCACCCACGACTTGGGCGTCATCGCCGAAATCGCCGATACGGTGGTGGTCATGTACCAAGGTCAAATCGTGGAAACCGGTTCGGTGTGGCAAATCTTTTCCAATCCGCAGCATCCCTACACCAAAGGATTGTTGGCCTGTCGCCCGCAACCGGAACGCCGCTTGGTCTATCTTCCCACGGTGTCTGATTTTATGGAAGTGGTGCCCACCGCTGAGGGGAAACCGGAAATTCGCGCCAAATCTCCCGGCGCGGCGGAAGTGTCGGAGGATGCGAGAGCGGAAGACACCGAGGGCGAAACGCCGACCCCGGAACCATCGGCGGAGATGGTGGCGGAAGTCTCGCCGGAGCAAATCGAGCAACGGCTAACCCGCCTGCAGCAGCAGGAACCTTTGCTGGAGGTGCAAAATCTGGAAGTGGCGTTCCCCATACGCGGGGTGTTCGGTCAAACGAAACGCTATGTGATGGCGGTGAATGGGGTGTCGTTTGCGGTGTATCGGGGGGAAACCCTGGGTTTGGTGGGAGAGTCGGGATGCGGGAAAACGACTCTGGCGCGCACGTTACTGCGATTGGTGGAACCGAGTAACGGTCAGATTTGGTTTGATGGCCAAGATATTGCCCGGATGGATGAGGGGGACTTGCGCTCGATCCGCCGACAGATGCAAATTGTTTTCCAAAATCCGTTTAGTTCTCTCAATCCGCGCATGAATATCGGCGCGTTGGTGATGGAACCGCTGAACATTCACCAGGTGGGGGGTTCGCGATCGCAACGTCGGGAACGAGCGGCTTATTTGTTGGAACGGGTGGGATTAAACGCTCAGTTGATGAATCGCTATCCCCACGAGTTTTCTGGCGGTCAGCGACAACGGGTCTGTATTGCCCGCGCTTTGGCCCTGAATCCGAAGTTTATTATTTGTGATGAGTCGGTGTCGGCGTTGGATGTGTCGGTGCAGGCGCAGGTGTTGAATTTGCTCAAGGAAGTGCAGGAGGAGTTTAGTCTCACTTATATTTTTATTTCTCACGATTTGAGCGTGGTGAAGTTTATGAGCGATCGCATTATGGTGATGAACCAAGGCAAAATCGAAGAACTGGATGCGGCGGAACGCATCTACCGCGACCCGCAAAAGGATTATACGCGATCGCTCATCGCTTCCATTCCCACCGGCAGTCTCGATCGCATCCGCGAACAACAAGCGGCGCGGGAGAATGAAGCATTGAGAATTAACAATTGAGAATTAATATTCTGCAATGCCTCGTTCCCCCCAGGCGGGAACGCCTCCCCCCCCGGTTGTTTTCCCCCTCAATTCCTAGCGGTTCCGCGCATGGCGGCGAGGGTCGCCACCCAGGCAAACTGCGGTAGCACCAGCATCCTGCGCCAGCGCCAGGGTTCTTGATAGAGTCGGTAGGCCCACTCCATCTGCATTTTTTGTAGCCACAATGGGGCGCGGGCTTTTTCTCCCGCCCAAATGTCAAAGCTTCCGCCCACGCCCACCCAAAGGGCATCGGGACACAGGTGCCGATGTTTGGCAATCCAGAATTCCTGGCGCGGAACCCCTAACCCGACGAAAATGATGCGCGGTTGCTGTTGCTGCAGGGTGCGCTGCAGTTCGGTTTCTTCTTCTGGGGAGATGTAACCATGCGCGACCCCGGCGATCGCCAACTGGGGAAATTGCTGTTGCCATTTTCGCGCGGCGGTTTGGGCGACGCCTGGTTTTCCGCCAAAGAAAAACACCGGATAGGATTGGTCAGTGCTTCCCACCCCCCGCAGCAATGATTCTGCCAGTTCGATACCCGGCGATCGGCGAATTTTGTGACCGTGCAGGAAAAAATAAAAAACGACCCCCGCCCCATCGGGAATCACTAAATCCGCTTGATGAATGATTTGGTTTAAGGCTTCGTTTTCCCGCGCCTGCATTGCCATTTCGGCATTGAGCGTCACCACATGGGTGCCTTGTTGCTGTCTGAGGCGCTGGTGCAACCACTGCAAATAATTCTCGAAGATATGAACCGGAAGTCCGAATAGGACCAGTTTTTCTGCTATTTGCGACATAACCCTCTCTTTGACCAGAAAATGCCCTCCCCTATTATCCAGAATCTTTGGCGTCGCGCAAGGAAGGGGGAGAATTTTTTTTGGTCTTTTGGATTTTGGTGGTTCTGGGATGGGAGGGATGGTGGGGGTGGGTGCCGATCGCCCATCCCGGAACCCCGGAAGCGAAGGTTCGTGCTATATTAAGTATATATCGGACGTGCAAAATCTGCCAGCACGGAGGTAAAGTATAAACCCATGCAGGCAGGGATTCATTTTTGCGAAGCAAATTGCGATCGCGCGACGTTAGGGCGATCGGTTGGGGAGAGGACCGGGCGAACTTCTGGGGTCGCGACTGAGATAGTTCGATGGGTCATTGTCCCGGTTGGGTGAGGAAACCGAGCGCCCGTCCCGAGTAGTCAGTAAGCTGGGGAAATGCGATCGCGTCAAAACAGTGCGAGGGCGTACTTGCGCCACTGGGCCGATGCTATGCGCTGCGCTTGACCGTGCCATCCGCATATAACTCCATCGGCACCAATTCGATTTTTCCGTTGACCTTCACCTTAGAATAGACAATTCTGACGAAGGGGGACTTGTTTTGATTGGCTTGGTAAGACATAATCGTCACCTCTTGAATTCGAACGGTGTTGTAGCAACACTCTCTAACCCGCCTGCGTTTCTTGACGGATTTAGTTCTTCAGCATATTTTAATACTAATACGATTTGTCGGAGTTTAATTAAAGATTTGGAAAAAATCCAGGGAATTTTTATAAAGTTTTGTCAAGGGATGACGGCAGCGATCGCGCTGTAGGCTCATAACCTTGGCTTGTGCTTACTCCCTAGCGCCAAAATGCGCGACTTTCGTCCGCGATCGCCCACCCACTGCCTTCCCCAAATGCCGCTTAAATTGTTATCATTTGATGACTAAGGCAATTCGGGAAGCCTGGGCTTTCCCACCCATTCCATGCTAACAAGCATCGCCGAAGCTTTTGCCCGCCTTTCTCGATTGCATCCCCCATTCTATTGAATCTCGTTAACCATTCAACACTCCTATGTCCTTAACAGCTTCCGAACGTCAACCTCGTTTAGACTTTTACTACCAGCAAATCCACGCGATTATCCTAGCGCGCCAAAATCCCATTACTGGATTACTACCCGCCAGTACCGCCATCAACGCCCACGGAGACTACACCGACGCCTGGGTACGAGACAACGTTTATAGCATTCTCGCCGTTTGGGGACTGGCGATCGCCTACCGCAAAATCGACGACGTGCAAGGGCGCACCTACGAACTAGAGCACAGTACCGTCAAGCTGATGCGCGGACTGCTTTACAGCATGATGCGTCAATCGGAAAAAGTCGAAAAATTCAAGCAAACCCAATCCCTCCTCGACAGCTTGCACGCCAAATTCGACACCCGAACCGGCGATACGGTAGTGGGCGATGAAGAGTGGGGTCATCTGCAGCTTGACGCCACCTCCCTGTACTTATTAATGTTGGCGCAGATGACCGTTTCCGGGTTAAAAATCATCTACACCATCGATGAAGTCAACTTCATCCAAAATTTGGTGTACTATATCGGACGGGCATACCGCACCCCAGACTATGGCATCTGGGAACGGGGGAATAAAATTAATAAAGGAAACCCGGAACTGAATGCCTCTTCTGTGGGAATGGCATTAGCGGCGTTAGAAGCAATTAACGGAGTGAATCTGTTTGGAATGCAGGGGTCTCAGTCCTCGGTGATTCACGTGATGGCGGACGAAATTGCCCGCGCCCGCACGACCCTGGAATCTTTATTGCCCCGGGAATCGAGTTCGAAAGAAGTGGATGCGGCGTTATTGAGCGTCTTGACCTTTCCGGCGTTTGCGGTAGAAGACAAACAGTTAGCCGAACGAACCCGTCGCAAAATCGTCGAAAAGTTACAAGGAAAATATGGGTGCAAGCGATTTTTGCGCGACGGACATCAAACGGTTTTGGAAGATACCGATCGCCTGCATTACGAACCCTGGGAACTGAAGCAGTTCGAACATATCGAATGTGAATGGCCTTTATTTTTCACGTATTTTCTGCTCGATGGTCTGTTTCGCGGCGATCGCCCTCAAATTCAGGAGTATAAAGAGCGTCTCGAATCCTTGGTGGTGGAATGGAATGGGTTTAAATTGCTGCCGGAGGTGTATTACGTACCGGAAGAGCGGATCGAAGCAGAACGGGAAAATCCGCTCTCTCAGCCCCGCCAGCCCAACGAAAATTTACCTTTAGTGTGGGCGCAGAGCTTGTATTTCCTCGGCTTGATGTTAGATGAAGGCTTGCTCGATCGCGGCGAACTCGACCCCCTCGGACGTCATCGCCATCCCATCGGAGGGCGCAAACCGGTGGTGCAAATCGCCCTGCTGGCGGAAGATGAAGCCTTGCAAACCGAACTGAGCGATCGCGGCATTGCCACCCAAACCCCAGCCGAAGTCGAACCTATCCAAGTGCGACAAGCGCGACAACTATCCAATGTTTACCAACAAATCGGGCGCAACGACAAACTCGGTCTCACCGGACGCCCGATTCGCCGCTTGCGAAGTTTAATTACCTCAAATATATTTCGCATTCGCGGCGAAACCATCGTGTTTCTGCCCTCTTTCCTCGACCAACAAGAATTTTACCTCACACTAGACTATCATTTCTTGGTCTCGCAAATTAAAAGCGAATTGGCCTACATTCATCGCCATTGGTGGCGCTATCCCCAAATTGGCGGTCACGGTGTGGGACGACCCACCATGACCCTGCTGCTGACCCATGCCATGTTAGAAACCGACGGGAGTGGCGGCGGATTTTTGCCCGCATTACTCGAACTGATGAACGAATTGCGCGATGGCAATTGTGAGGGAACCCCGGTTAAACTCGGACGGCTCAATCAACTGATGTTCACCGGTAGCATGGAACGGATCGATTTCCTCCATGATTTTGAGTTTAAAGAATCGGCGGTGAAAAATGCCGAACCGGTGTGTTATTTCTTAGCCTATCATCCGGAGAAAAATAAACCCTTAAGCAATTTGGAAGAATTTTGCTTAGAGTGCGAAACCGATTTGAAATTACTGCTCTCCAACCTGCGTCAGTCGGAAAACCTCTACGAACAAATCGAGTTGCTGCATACCCTCTGTCGGTTGGAAGGGTTGGACTTTGAAACGGGACTCGGCGGTCCGAATCGCCGGGTGACGGTGGCAGATTTGCTCAATGAAGTCTATTTTAAAGCCGGTACCGGCAAAGGTCTGGAAAGTTGTAGCACTTCGGCGGAAACCACCGCGATCGCCACTGAACCGACCTCGGATAATTCTAGCAAAAAAGAAATCCACTGGGCAGTAGTTCGTCGGGCGGCGGGGTTGCTCAATAAAGTGGATATCGGACTATCTGATGCAGTGACGGATATTCTGGTCCGTCAAAAGCAAATTACCGTGGGTAAGGCATATAGCGAGGCGGCGGTAATCCATCGCCCCATGTCTCATACCGAGATTATGGAAAAAATTCGCCAATTCTGCGGCGAGGATATCCGCGATCGCGTTTTGACTCAGGAAATTTTAATCTATGTCGGCTTGTTAATCAAGTCCGAACCCGAGTTATTTGATGGATTGCTCAGCTTGCGCGTCAGTTATTTGGCCCTGCTGCTGACTAGCGAGTTAGCCCAGGAATTGCATTTAACTCAGGATGAAGCTTACGAACGATTGATGGAGTTAAGTCCGTTTGAAGTAAAAAATCGCTTGCACAAAGTGATTGAAGGCTATGCGGGCATGAATCAACTGCTGCGCCAGCAAGAATCTATCCAGGTGACGAAATCGGAACAAGATATCGACTGGGTGGTGTCTGCTTCCCTCGCAGAACCTCAAGAGAAGGGGGAAAATTGGCATCGTCGCCGACAGTTGGATGGTGCAGCTTGTCGGGTTCCCAAGGAGTTCTATCCTCGCGTATGGGAAGTGATGCGCCATTGCAAGGGATTGGTGATTGGGGATAAGTTGGAACGGCGCAACCGCTTGGATAGCGAGTTGATTCTCTCGGAAATGACGCCGGGTGAGAAGAATTTCGCCCTGCGGGTGGAACATTTGCTCAATAAGATTCAAGCGCCGGAATATCGCCAGGTGAATATCGAAACCCTGATGGAGTTGGCGGCAATTTGCGATCGCAACCCGGATTTACAAATCGAGCAATATATCGTCCTCGATGTGCTAATCGGTCATGCGGTCCGCCTCGCCTGGTTGGATAGTCACCCGAACCGTCGCGATCGCTATGATGAAGATAAGGCTGTCGCTTGGCGATCGTTCTACGATTCTTCTCCTTATGTCTGCGCCACGTTTGTGGTTAAAGCTTTCCGCTATTTGATGAAGTTCGACAAGGCGATCGCTACGGTGTAATCCGCTTCGCGATCGACCCTCCGCAACCTTTCGCCCGCCCACGCGGGCTTTTTTTATTCCACTTTTGAAATTATATCATCGGGTTTGATATGATGAAAAGGAACTATTCGTTCTATCTTCACAGCTTCTGTTAAAGGCCAGTGGAGAGGATAGCGGACAAGCACCAAAGACTCAATGCAACTTGGCGGCAAAATAGGGACGTGAAACCCTAGGAATTTTTGAAAAACTGCTGGCGTGACACCCCATCCGAGGGTTATGTGCGGACGAAACCCAGCGTGTTTATGGGAATCAGGAACTTCATCGGCGATCGCGTATCCACTGACTCTATCTTCAAAATACTCCTGCAGCGATCGAAGTGTCTGATATCCCTGATTCTCAGGGACTACCTCAAGCCATGCGAGATCGGGTTGAAGGTAGATTGGCTGATTCAGCGATATCGTTGCTGGCAATTTGGCAACAGACGGATTTATTTCCCGGAAGGCTTTGGCTACCCTTTCTGGTGTGGCGAGAAATCTTCCTCTGATGGTGATATGAACCGGAAAGCAAAATGCCATGTAATTTTGGGTTATCCGCGCCAGGCGATATTGCTCGTGGCGCACCCATCGGCTACTTGTAAAATCTAAAAGCGCAAATATTGCATATCGATTGATTTCATCCATCTTAAAAAATTAGATATTCAAAAAATCTTTCACTCCAACTTCCCCGCCTTGCCAAGATAAATCGCAACAGCTCAGCAATTAACCCATCTGAGTTCGCTTTCAAAAATGCAAACTCAGGAAGTTTATATCTTTCCCTATAGGTGTTCGCATCATCTTGATTGGCTGGATCGACGTTGAGATTGTCTCGAAACTCTTGTTTGTTAAGATTGTAGAGGAAAACATCATAAGCTCCTGCAATCCGGTGGAAGTTCCATTCTCGATTTTGTTCGTAAACCCATGCTATCCTTTCTAAAGGAGTCATTTTTAACCGTTGCTTTAGCCAGTCAACTTTATCTTGACGCTCTTTACTTGCTTCTCCCAGGAGCATCAACAGTCCGCTGTACATGATTAGCCGACTGTGGCGAAGCTTGATATTCCGCAGCGGCCATTTTTCGACTTCTTTATCAAAACTCCACTGGTAATTGACAGCCAGGGAACGGAAATATCGGATTAAGTCATTGAGGAGAAAAGTCCATTCTTTTTTAGAGTCTACTTGCACGTATTGCTTTGCATACCTATCTACAATGATATTCAGGAGTTTACTGTAGTTTTCATTGCGATAAATTGGCTGAGTCTCTAACATCAAAAGAAGGCGCTTGCCAAACACATCATAGCTTTCATTCGCATCTCCTACCGAGTCGAGGAGTTGTTGTTGGTTCGTGGGTTTGGCAAAAACTCCCGTGGGTTTTGGCTTATTAATCTTGAGGCGTTCGAGAACACGCCAGACTGAATTGTAGGCTTTTTCCGCATCCGGCAAACTCAAGTCAGTTTCGTTTGACAATACGATAATTAAGTCCGCATCAGAAACCTCCCGAGAGGCTTCCATTCTTCCTAGGGATCCTGCTGCTGCGATGGTTTCAACCCTCGGATGTATTTCCGCTTGTGCGATTGCTTCTCTGATGTCAGCTATCAGACTTTTTGACGCCTCCCAATTGTACTCGATGGTCATATATCGTGAGATGTCCACGGAGGACAAGCACCACTGACGATCGTAGGGATATTCTTCAGGAATCGTACTCATAACTTTACCTTGTTTTACTGCTTTATCGAACTCAAATGACTGCGTGAAGAAATCCGGGAATTTTTATCGCCCTCCATCTCAATTTTATCACTTCTGCATTCGGAAAAGAAAAGGCTAAAACTTGACTAGCATACTCTTCCTGCTCTAAAATTCCCACCATAATTCGCATCGGTCCCATGTGTCCACTTATCAGAACTTTCGTTGCTTTGTTTTTTCCTATCCACTCTGCTAAATCTAACAAAAAACACAGAATTCTTCGGGAGACTTCAGCGTAACTTTCTCCCTTATCCGGTGCATAATTTAGGTCTCCGGCTTCATATTCCGGTATCCATTTGAACGGTTGACCTTCTAGAATTCCTAAACTTCTTTCATCAAGCCTTTTATCCTCGATCCATAATTTTTTCACCTGAACTTGACCGCTTTCAATTGCTAGCTCGATAGTTTTTTGGCTACGTTCTAAGTTAGAGGAAATTGCAATATCGTATTCTGCATCCAATTTTTTGCCTAACTCGATTGCCTGTTTTTCTCCGTTAGCAGTCAGCTTCACATCCTGAGACCCCGTTATCAGATTCTTAGCATTGGTTTCGGTTTCTGCATGACGGATTAAGTGTAACTCTACTTCATCGGGCAAGATGAACGGGGTTTGAAGGCGATCGCGGATTTCTTTCCAGCTCGAAATATTACTATTCCAAGGAGTCGATAAGAGAGGAGTTTTTGGTTGTGTTAGCATCAATTCGGATCGGAATGTCATTTACAATAACTGGTTAACAGTTGTCTTATCCGATTGTCCGGGTTTTCGTGCATTTTGTCAACAGGAGCTTCCCATAATTTTTATCGCCAGCACTACGTCAAGCCTACCCCCGTTTTACCGACTATGGATGAGACTCCCCTGGGATCTAGCTGTAAGGTTGCACCGCCTTTCCCCCATATCCTGTTATCTCCCGTTTTTGGATCCCCTGGTAGACCTGAAAATAGAGAGAAATTATAGGGGCTGACTGATGATTTGTCAACCGTTTCCTGAGAGTCTTTAACGTCGTTCGGAGATGTACCCATAGCCGTAGCATGACCCTCAGTGGATCGCGAACGAGATTGTATAGTCAGTGTCAATCATTCCTTTAAGGACAAATCATACTCCGTTCATACATTTGGTATGAACCCAATCAGCACTTCCAAGCCATTTTCATTCCTCATTCGCCCTTTCCCCCTCAGCGCTAAAATACTCAATGCGAAGTAGCTATTCCCTCCCTTCATTCTTCCATCTACGCCTTTAGAATTAACCCCATTCAAAAATTGGCTACAGTTCTCCCCAAAAAGGGTACAGGTGTAGCCAATTTGATTTTTTTTGTAGCCCATTTAACCGTTTTTCTTGACAATTGATAGGGTTTGCCAGGATAATGAGAAGTATCGCCAGATATTCCCTGAAAAACCCGCTATCGATATTGACAAGTAACGCATATGCATTGGCTAGCCCCCTCGAAAACGCGATCGCACCCCCGGAAGGCGATCGCCCTGTTGCTTTTAACCCCACCCTTTCTGATTCCCTTTCACCCCGCCACCGCCCAAATTGTCCCGGATACAACTTTGCCCGAGAATTCCGTTGTCTTACCCAATGGCAATACCGTCACCATCGAAGGCGGAACCGAAAGAGGCGTGAATCTCTTTCACAGCTTTGAAGAATTCTCCGTCCCCACCGCCAGGGAAGCATTTTTTAACAATTCCCCCACCATTCAAACTATCTTCTCCCGCATCACGGGAGGCAATATTTCTACTATTGATGGATTAATTCGCGCCAATGCCAATGCTAGTTTATTCTTGCTCAATCCCAATGGTATTGTCTTCGGTCCCAATGCCCGATTAAATATTGGCGGGTCGTTTGTCGCCAGTACCGCTAACAGCGTGCAATTTCCCGATCGCACCACCTTTAGCGCCAGCAACCCCAATTCCCCGCCCTTATTAACCATCAACGTTCCCGTGGGATTGCAATTTAATTCTAATTCCGGTACAATTCAAGTCCAAGGTATCGGCAATCGCGAGATTTTACCCACCAATTCTCCAGGTTTAGGTGTCACTCCTGGCAATACCTTTGCTCTCGTCGGGGGAGAAGTTTCCCTCAGCGGCGCAATTATAATCGTTCCTTCCGGGAGAATCGAAATTGGCAGCGCGAAAAATGGGGTTGTCACTGCAATTCCCACCTCTGGAGGCATGGTTTTGGACTACGATCGCGCCACAGAATTGGGCAACATTCAACTGCGCGATCGCACTTCATTATTCAATCCGACAATTGCGGATAATCCCCTCGCCGGCATTCAAGTCACGGGGAACGCGATCGCCCTAGACAACGCCCAAATTGCCGCCGTAACTCCCGGTATTTTTGATAGCGGCAATATCGCCATCTTTGCCAGCGAATCCCTCACCTTATCCGGCACTTCTCCCATTTTCCCTTTTAGTTCCTGGATTGTCAACCAAGTGGCAGAAAACGCCACGGGCAACAGTGGCGAAATTCAGGTCAATTCCCCCGCCATTACCCTCACCAACGGATCGCGCATTCAAACCCTCAGTTTCGGGGCGGGTAATGCGGGCAATCTAACGGTAAATGCAGACAAAATAGCCCTTCAGGGGTTTGCCATTCCCCCCACGGGCATCCCAGAGGTGAGTCAAATCGATCCGGAAACCTTCTTAAACCGCAATCTCAACTCTCGCATCGGAAGCGAAATTTTTGCCCGGGGTTCCGGGGGAGAAATTACCGTAAATGCCAGAGAAATAAACTTTACCGATGGCGGACAAATTACGAGTCTTGTCGCTTCCACTTCTACGGGGAATGGGGGCAATCTCGCCATTACTGCCCATTCAATTACCGCAGATAATGCGGTAGTTTACAATCCCTTGCTGACCAGTGGTGCTTGGAGTTACTTACTCGGCGCAGGAAACGGCGGTCATATCGAGCTTTCTACCGCCAACTTATCCCTCAGCAATGGCGCGCAGATTGGCAGTTGGAATCAAGGATCGGGACGCGGGGGAGAACTCGCAGTCAATGCTTCGGAGTCGATTGTCGCCCAAAAGGTGAATCCCCGTAGCCCCGTGTTTGCCACTGGGATATTTGTCTCGACGATCGCCACCGGGGAAGCAGGGAACCTGAATGTCTCCACCCCTCGTTTAACTCTCACAGAAGGGGCGGGTTTGAGTTCGATCGTGTTTGCACAACTCCTGGGACAGCCTTTACCTAATTCTGGCAGGGGAGAGGGGGGTGATGTGAGGGTAAATGCCGATACCATTGTCCTGAGTGGCGCAACCCCGTTAAATCCGGAAAACGTCACCCAAATGGGAAGTTTTACGTTCGGATCGGGAGATGCAGGCAATGTGTGGATTTCTACGCGACGGTTGCAGGTGGAAGAAGGGGCTACCCTATTTTCGGCGGTGATTCCCTCTCTGTCGGGGATTGGAGAACCGATTGCGGGGTCGGGAACCGGGAATGGCGGTAATCTGAACATTCAAGCGGTGGAGGAAATCGCCGTGGTGGGGACAAATCCATTTTTGGGGTCGGCGAGTTTGCTGGGATTGCAAACCTTTGGATCGGGGAATGTGGGAGAAATTCAAGTGAGCGGCGATCGCATCCGCGTGGAAGGTGGCGGGGGTATCGGTGCGTTTACCAGCGGGACGGGAAACGCGGGTCGCATTACCGTGAATGCGTCGGAGATTCTCGTGAGTGGGGTTTCTAATAACAGTAAGTTTGTTTCAACTATCGGTGCGAATGCCTTCCGCGCGCCGCAGTCGTTCCAGGAAGCGTTCTTTAGTCCCCCAGTTCCGGAAGGCAATACGGGCGCGGTGACGATTAATACCGATCGCCTCACGGTTCGCGATGGTGGCTTGCTCGATCTGGCACATGCCGGTACGGGCAATGCGGGAACTTTACAGGTGAATGCCTCGGAAATCCGGTTGGATCGTCAGGGTGGGATTCAGGCTACTACCGCTTCTGGACGGGGCGGTAATGTGAACCTAAATGTGGCGCAGACTCTCGAGTTACGTCACCATAGTGCCATTACGGTGGAAGCTCAAGGCGATATCGGCGATGGCGGGAACTTGGCGATCGCAGCCAATACCATTGTGGCACTCGACGGTAGCGTGATTAGCGCCAATGCGGTGGGCGGGAATGGCGGCAATATTAATATTGTCACCCAAGGTTTATTTCTCTCTCCCGATAGTCAGATTAGCGCGAGTTCTCAGTTTGGTCTCGATGGGGCGGTCGACATCCAAGAACCGGATGTAGACCCGGCGTCGGGACTGGTTGAGTTGGAAGATACTCCCGCAGATCCGAGCGATCGCATCATCACCGGCTGTCCCGCACAAGAAGGCAATCGCTTTGCACTCACCGGGCGCGGCGGCTTGCCGGAAAATCCCACGGAACCCTTTATCGGCGCGGCAGTTTGGCGCGATTTGCGTCCGACGGGGATTCCCGCACAATCCCAAACCCGCCAACCGCAATTGCCGCGATCGCCAGTTTCCCCCACTCCCCCACCACTGGTGGAAGCTACCGGATGGGCGATCGACTCTCGCGGTCGTCTGGTGCTAACCGCGACTCGCCTATCCCATTATTCTCTGTTTTCTCACAGTTGTTCCTAAATGAGTTTAAAATAGCCGCTTTTCATATCATAAAATTGACATCTTGTCAACCTTGCTGCCCATCTCGCTCAAAAAATTGATGCGTTACCCCCAGCTTTTTCTGGGGGGCTTCCCCTCCTTTTTCCCTGCCTTGTCACGAGGTTATCGGCATTTGGGCGAGGCACACTGCAATTTAGTCATAAATAACCCATTTTTTCACAGTATAAAATTTTTGGGTTTCGGTGTCAAGCCCCGAAAGTATTGATTTTTCGTTTCTTATTGCAAGCGTTTGCAATTAATTTTTACAATTTTTTACAATGTTTTCGGCTATCGTTCAAAAATATTAATCATTTGAATATTTTTATCGGCAAATTACTTATCAATCGGTTCAACCTAATATGATAATGCAGCAATATTATCAATGCAGATTGCCAACTGCACGAAACAATAGCGACTCCGGATCGATTAACCTCTTTTGCAATACAACGCACCCTGACCCATTGAGATCCAGTCCGGAGGACTCCCTGGACAAACAATGCCGGCAATTTCCCGGTCATCCACCGGACAGGAGAGCAAGACTCCCTCGGGGCGCGACCCCCGCGAGTGATTGCCGAACAGATGGAAGCGCCCGGGGAAGCGGTGCGATCGCCATTCCAGGCGAGTGCGGGTTTCCCCATCGAACCCGATTCCCCTATCCCAGCCCTAGCACATCCGCCTCCACCTGCGTCACTTCCGTTCTAACATCCACCTCCGTAGCATTGAGGACAAACGCCAACACTCGGCCCGTATCTTCCTCTTGAATTAACACGCCCTCCAACACTCCATCCTCATTCGGGTCTAATTCGGCAGTTGACAGTTCAGAAAGCACCAGGACGTCATCGGCGGTAAAACTTTGCAAAATATCCAATTCTGGCTCTAAATCCAGAGAAAACGCTTCATAAACCAAATCGTTTTCCGTCAAGCCATCGGTCAGGCCGATAAAATCATCATTAAAATCCAAGATAATATCCACCTCCGATACATTCGTAGACGCACTATCGGTTCGAAGAACAAACAGATCGCGACCCGCCCCACCGACTAAGAAATCGCGACCCACATCGCCGATTAACGTATCGTCATCATCGCCACCCACGAGCAGGTCGCGATCTTGACCGCCGCGCACGATATCCGTCCCGTTACCCCCCACCACCAGATCGTTTCCTCGGTTGCCATTGAGGATATCGTTGCCATCTTCGCCGTACACTTGGTCATTATCTTGACCGCCGCGCAGGGTATCGGCACCATTTCGCCCGAATAAAATATCCGCGCCGAGGTTGCCATTCATGCTTTCTTGCGAAACCGAGCCAGTCACCGTGTCATCCCCCGCCAAAGCGCGCAAACCGCCGGGGCGTTCTGCTAGTTGCCCGGGAGCCAAGGTAAAATCATCCGGACGTTCCGGATCGTCATCGAGATCGAGAAAATCCGCCGCCGTCAGGCCATCCCCCGGGGTGGGTGTGGGCGTTGGGGCGGGTGGTGTGGGCGTTGGGGTTGGCGGTGCGGGAGTCGGTGCGGGAGTTGGAGCAGGGGGACAATTGCATCCGCCGAGTTCGTCGAGTAATACGCCGGTAGGCATGGTTATATTTCCAATGGTAATTTACCGTTCTATTTTATTCTCCACTGCAAGAGCCGCCAAGGGAGAGACTGGCGCAGAAACGGGTCTACTCTGGGTCTTGAGAGCATAGAGAGTGGAGATGCTGTCAATCAAGCTGGCACGATCGCCGCGACCTAGAGGGAGTGCAACGCCAGAATTGTGCTGGAGCGCGCTGCGCAATCAAGGGCGATCGCTTCCCCATTGCCCGCGTCTCGGACTAGAGTTTTAAGCCCATTTCTTTTAAACTTTGGCGCAATGCGGGGGCGGCGGGAGATTGACGTTGTTCGTAAAGGGCGATCGCGCGGCGAAAATGGTCTAAACTTTCTAGGACGTTACCGCCTTTGAGCAAGGCAACGCCCAGATTTTGGTAAGCTTCGGCATAGTCGGGATTGAATTGAATCGCTTTGCGATAGGAGGCGATCGCATCCGGGAGACGTCTTTTCTCCTTGAGGGCGATTCCCAAGTTAAAATGAGCCGCCGGGAGGGTGGGATCGATTTGCAAGATGGTTTCATAAGCGGCGATCGCCCCGCGCAAGTCGCCGGTTTGCAGGAGTAAATTGCCTAAGTTATTGTACGCGCCCAGTTTGAGAGCCGGTAAAATCGGCTGCGCGATCGCTTTTTCGTAGTGAGTTTTTGCTTTTCCGATTGCCGCTTGACGAGTACAGGCGATCCCGAGATGATAGTGCAGTTCATACTGGATCGTCGGCTCTTGGGAAGTGTTAGAGGTCAATCCCAATTGGAGTAATTCCATTCCGCGTCTGATTTCTCCGCTTTGCACGTATAAGGCTCCGAGTTTGCTGCAAGTGTAAGCATCGCCGGGATAGGCTTGCAGGTAAGATTCCATTGCTTCGCGCGCGCGAGCAAACTTATTTCGCTCAGCGATCGCTCCGGGTTGGTAGCCTTCGTGCAAAATCCCCACTTGGTTCAAGGATCCCACGTGCCATCGATCGGATTGCTGCTGCAATAAGCGTTCCACACTTTCATCTACCATTGCGTGATAGGGGCGCTCGAATTGGATATCCGGATGATTGCGAAACAAACGAGAAACCAGCGAGTAAGGGGATTGAGTTGCGCCCACTTCTTTGCGAATTAAGTGAATTAAAATATAAGGAATGGGGGTGGATTTTGCGCCTCCTCGAATTGCGCTTTTAATCTGGGGGATGATTTCCGGGATGAGGGTTTCATCCGCATCCAAAACCAGAATCCAGTCACCGGTGGCGTACTTAAGTGATTCGTTGCGCGCTGCAGCAAAGTCATTGCACCAGGGAAAGTGATGCACCTGCGCCCCAAATTCCCGGGCAATCTCCACAGTGCGATCGCTCGATCCGGTATCCACCACGATCGTCTCATCCACCAAAGTTTTCACGCTCTCGAGACATTTGGGAAGGGTGCGTTCCTCATTGTAGGCGATCGCGCACAGGCTCAGTTTCATCATTCTCCAGCACAGAATAGGACATCCTTATTATTGTAGAGCCAAAGATTCCCGAACCCTATCTGCAATGCCGACAGTTTCAGGCGGGTTTTCCATCCCCATCGGCACTCCTAGGGCCATCGGCTTTCATTCATCCTTACAGGAACAAAAACCTCTGACGCGATCGCCCCAGAACTGATAAACTCTACCTATAACCACCCTCGAGAAAATTCCCATGTCCGATCGTACATTTGGCGACTTACCCTCCCTCGAAACCCCCCGACTCCTGCTGCGAAAAATGACCCTAGCGGATGCAGTGGATATCTTTGAATATGCCAGCAATCCAAAAGTGGCACAATACGTCACTTGGCCCGTGCATCAGTCTCTCGACGATACCCATCAATTTTTAACCTCAGTTCTAGAGCGATACGCCCAGCAAAAAACCGCCCCCTGGGCGATCGTGCATAAAAACCTCCGCCAAGCAATCGGCACCTGTGGCTTTGTTAACTGGCATTCCGCACACAATCGCGCCGAAATTGGCTATGCGCTTTCGGCAAAATATTGGGGATGCGGATATATGACAGAAGCCGTCTGCACCGCGATCGATTTTGGTTTTCGCGAAAAAGGCTTACATCGGATCGAAGGTCGATGCAAGCTGCAAAATATCGCTTCGGCAAGGGTTTTGGAAAAAGCAGGCATGACCTTTGAAGGCATTTTGCGGCAACAAATGTTAAAGGATGAGGTTTATTATGATATGAAAATTTTCTCGATTCTTCGTCAAGAATGGGAAAATAAGTAGGAGGTAATATTGGTTATTGTTCATGGTTCATTGGTCATGGTTCATGCGAGAATTAAAACGTTAGGGTAGGCAATGCCCACCCTAGATTTACAGTTTATAGGTACGTTTTCATTCGCTTACATGTCCGGTGGTAAAATGACGCGATCGATGACATGAATTATGCCATTGCTTGCTTCGATATCCGCTTGCACCACCGAGGCATTATTCACCATAATGCCATCGGATTCTACTTTAACATCAATCGCGCGACCTTCCACACTGGCCACTTCCCCGGAACTCAAGTCGCCGGATTTCACCGTGCCCGGAACCACGTGATAGGTTAAAATTTCGATGAGCTGGTCTTGGTTTTCCGGTTTTAATAATTCTTCTAAGGTGCCTTCCGGTAAAGCCGCAAATGCTTCATCCGTAGGGGCAAAAACCGTGAAGGGACCTTCGCCGGCAAGGGTTTCTACTAAACCCGCCGCTTTTAAAGCCGCCGTTAGGGTTTGAAAGGAATCATTATTGATGGCGATATCCACAATGGTATTTTCCTCCATCGCCATATCGCCACCGCCAGCACTTTCCCCGGCGGGGGTAGCGATCGCGCCATTGGAATTCGACCCCTCGGCGCGATCGCAAGATTTTGACAGCGCCGGTCCGCTCAACAAAACTGTGGCTCCTGCAATCGCGATCGCCATCCCGAAGTGCTTGCTCAGATCCGTCCAGAATTTCGCGTTCATCGGTATTTTTCCTCTTGTGTGATGAGTGAAGCTTTGATTGTTAAGTAATATTACATGTTTTTAGAAAATTGGCAACCCCTCAAAAAAAATTTTTAACCCGTTACCAGCAGATAAGGGCGATCGGTGGGTTAATTCTTATTTTTTAAGGGGATGAATTGGCAAAGTGTACCCCTCTGTGTGGCAAACTTTTGCTGGCTTTTAACAGAGATTAAATACAATTCAAACTCTTGCATAGCAAGAAATACAGGAAATACTTGTTTTAGCAAAAAATACCGTTTGATTCATACAAGGCGGGGGGATGGAAATAAAAGAATATTGTTTGAGGAGGGATGAATTTATTTTTTTCTGTTGATGAAACCGCCTTAATCCGAGTCATAGCATCCCCCTTTCTGGAGGCTTGCCCGCCGCAAAATCCCTAGAATACACTCAGCGATCGTTCAATTTCCTCGCCAATCACTCAAGTGACAACTCAAAGATATCGCTTAAGTGACACAGCAAAAGACTTTCTGCGTCTGGAGAAGGGATACAGCCGAGGGGACTAAAATCAGCACCGATTCGGTAAAGCACTTGCCCACCGAGGCGGTCCGCCACCCAACATCACAGTATTTTTACTTAGAGTGCCATAGATTATAATCAATACATACCCTTAGTTTTTTTGATGGGTTAGCCAGGGGATCGGCTTCCCTAAGCATAGGGTGATATTGTAAGATCGGCAAAAGTCGTTTTGCAACGAAAACTACAAACCATCCTACCTAGCAGACAATCGCCGTGTTAGAAGCATTTGTAATCGGAACAATATTGTGCGGATTTTTAGGCATAATCTTTAAAAAAAATCTGTTAATGAAGATTGTCTCTATGGATGTCATGAGTACCGGGGTCATTGCCTATTATGTGCTGGTGGCATCGCGATCGGGTTTATTTACACCAATTATCCTAGATGAAAGACAGGAAAGATATGCCGATCCAGTTCCGCAAGCAGTAATTTTAACAGCAATCGTAATTGGATTTTCAATTCAAGCATTAATGCTAGTTGGTGTGATGAAACTAGCCAGGGACAATCCGACATTAGAAACTAGCGAAATAGAAAAGAAAAATACCCCATGAACAGTCTGACAATCGGATGGATTGCTCTGCCTTTTTTAGCGGGATTCACCATTTTTTTAATCCCGAAACTCGATCGCTACCTGGCAATGCTGACAGCCATTGCCTCGGCGGGATATGCGTTGGAGCTATTTTTAATCGAGTCGCCGATCTCCCTGGAAGTTTTGGATAATTTTGGCGTAAACTTATTCGCCGATCGCTTAAGCAGCTACTTTATTTTAACCAACGCACTGGTGACGCTGGCGGTGACGCTTTACTGTTGGCAAAGCGGCAAAAAAGCATTTTTTTATGCCCAGATGATTATTCTGCACGGCAGCCTCAATGCTACATTTATCTGCACTGATTTTATCAGCTTGTATGTGGCACTAGAGGTCAGCGGAATTGCCGCCGCCCTATTAATTAGCTATCCCCTAAGCGATCGCTCGATTTGGGTAGCCTTGCGCTATCTGTTTGTCAGCAACATTGCAATGTTGTTTTATCTCATCGGCGCAGTGTTGGTTTATCAAACCCATCATTCCTTTAACTTTGAGGGATTGCGCGGTTCCCCACCCGAAGCACTGGCGCTCATTTTTCTGGGAGTATTGACAAAAGGCGGCATTTTTGTATCGGGATTGTGGCTACCCTTAACCCACTCCGAATCAGCATCTCCAGTGTCCGCAATGTTGTCCGGAGCGGTGGTCAAAGCTGGCGTTTTTCCCTTAGTTCGGTGCGCCTTACTTTTAGAAGAGCTTAATCCCATCGTTCGGCTTTTCGGCATGGGAACGGCGGCGTTAGGCGTTTCCTATGCCGTATTTGAAAAAGATACCAAGCGCCTGTTAGCATTTAGCACCGTTTCTCAGTTAGGCTGGATACTCTCTGCCCCGCAAGTCGCCGGTTTTTATGCCCTAACGCATGGATTGGCCAAAGCCACCCTGTTTTTAACTGCCGGTGCCTTGCCCAGTCGGAACTTTAAAGAACTAGAAGAGCAGCCGATGAATACGGCCCTGTGGATTCCCCTCGTCATGGGAGGGTTATCAATTTCCGGCTTTCCCTTATTGGCTGGTTTT
Source organism: Phormidium sp. CCY1219 (assembly GCF_055795085.1). Lineage (NCBI taxonomy): Bacteria > Bacillati > Cyanobacteriota > Cyanophyceae > Oscillatoriales > Oscillatoriaceae > Phormidium > Phormidium sp. CCY1219. The sequence goes on from NZ_JAYFEQ010000482.1 coordinate 50,446, forward strand.
GAAGCCAAGGTATTGACCCTCAAAAATCTATTGCATTGGCAAGCATTGCCCATGAATTTTTTGGCCGTAGGAACCGCCATCACCTTGTCTAAACTGATATTTCTGCCCCATGAAAGCGGCGAACAATCAAAACCGATTCCCTTGGGGTTTTGGCTAGGGGTGATTCCATTACTCGGAGCGCTAATTGTCGCCAACTGCATATATTACCCGGCATACAATCTCGCGAATATCCTCAAAGCGATCGCCGTTATCGGCATTGGCGGGGCAGCTTATGCGTTTATTTTCCATCACTTTTCCGTTAAATTGCCGCGAATATTCGAGGAATTTGACCATTTAATCGGCGTGATGACGCTGATTTTGCTCCTGTTGTTCTGGGTGGCATTTCAATGATTGGATATCTAAATCTGATATTGCGACTGGTAATTTGGTTCTTGCTCACCGCCGATCTGAGCCTACCGAATATCCTGATTGGGGTGGCGATCGCCTTTTTGTTGCCCCACAACCATAAAATCAAGGGGGAGTTAAAGGATTGGCTGCGGGCATTGGGAGAAATTATCGTAGCCATTCCTATCGCTTATAAAGAAGCATTTGAAATTATCGTGCGCCCCCATAACGAAGAAGTCGTCACCCTGCAACGAGTGCCCCCTCGGCGGTCCGCTGGACTGATATTTTTAGATATCTTCCTGATTACCTTTACGCCGAAAACCATTGTTTTAAAATATCACAAAGAAGGCTGGTACGAAGTCCATCGGGTACGCCGGAGGGAACCGCAATGAATTTACCCAAAAATATCATCCTGATAGCTATGATTTTGGCCCTGCTCATCCCCATATACGAGGCATGGAAAGATGATGAGGTCTGGCAGAAAATGTTGGCATTTGCCAGTATTGCCACCAAAACATCGATGATGATTCTTGTGGTATCCGTTTTCCGCGACGATTGGACCCTCGGAGCCGGTGGGGTAATTATACTCAGCGTGGGAAATGCCGGATTAATGCTGTTAGCCCATATTCTTAAACGACTGAATGAAATATGATAGAACTGTTGAGTTATGCTTGTATCGGGTTGGGAATTTTCTTTTGGTTTTGGGGAACTTACCCCTTGCTGGGCGAGCGATCGGTGTTATTCAAACTCCATAGTCTTTCCGTCGGCGATACCCTCGGCTCGATGGCGATCGCGATCGGACTGCTTCTGCGAATTCCCAATGAATGGCCTTTGCTGATATTGGCCATCATTTCCCTAGCAATTTGGAATACAATCTTGGGATATGTGTTGGCATATTGTTCCCGTGGAGAGCGCAAAAATGATTGAAATTTATATTTATGTCATCGTTGCCCTGCTGCCGTTAGCGGGTTGTATGTTGGTCTTACAATCTAATCCCTTCCATGCCCTAATCGTGCGGGGCATATTAGGGGCAGTGGCGGCATTAGTGTACGCCCTCTTGGGCGCGGCAGATGTGGCCCTGACGGAAGCTTTGATGGGCACCTTGCTCTCGATTACACTCTATGCAGTGGCGGTTCGTTCGTCAATGGTTATGCGTCTGGGCGTTATCCGAGAAGCAAAAAATAAAGGCGAGACCCCATCCCACAAACCGATCGACCAGTTGCGAGCTATTGTTGCCAAACGGTATCTGCGGCTCGAGTTAGTGCGCTATAGCGATGAAATAGCCCTCAATCAAGCCCTGGAAAACAAAGAAATTCATGCCCTGTGTATCAAACCAGAAAAAACAGAACAGCAGTTTCGGGAAGACAAGGCAACCAGCCAACCCCTGCAACCCTATCACATTGTCATCAGAATTCCGCGTCTCTACGATATGGTGCAAAATGAATTGCCATCAGGCATGAGATTAACTTATGCAAACTCCTTAGCCAGTCCCACAGCTTTAACGGAGCAACCTCAATGAAATTGATTTACCTTGTGGCAGCGATCGCCCTGTCTCTCAAAATGCTGGCAACCACTAATTTTCTGTTTGGCGAAGCATCCACCTTGGCGATCGCCGAAACCGTGGTTCGCGATACCGGCGTTCCCAATGCCGTATCTGGTATCATTTTTAGAAATCGCTTGTACGATACGATTTTTGAAGTGGTGGTCTTTACCATCGCCGTCTCGGGGGTGAAGTTTTTGCTGGGGAATGAAAAGCCTTCGAGTAAGATTTATCAAGTTACCGATCCACCCTCGATTGTGTTGGCCCGTCTGGGTGCCACGATTGCTGCATTGGTAGGCGTCGAATTGGCAATTCGCGGGCATCTCAGTCCCGGCGGTGGGTTTGCGGCAGGCGTCGCCGGCGGTACCGCGATCGGTCTGGTAGCCATTACCTCCTCCACAGAGCAAATGCAGGCTATCTACAAACGATGGCACGCCGCAACTTGGGAAAAAGTTTCCGTGCTGATTTTTATCGGACTGGCAGTGTTGACCCCGATCGGCATAGAATTATCTCACGGCGAGTTTGGCGGCTTGGTGAGTGGTGGTTTTATTCCTTGGTTGAATATGCTGGTGGCTATCAAAGTGGCATTGGGTTCCTGGGCGGTGGTTTTGCTGTTCATCCGCTATCGCGGTTTATTGTGAGGTAAAGTGCTATACAAGGGGTGGGCGATCGCATCTCGTTCGCTCATTTTTTTTGGGTTGAAAATTAGCTGACGCCCGATAACCACCAGTTTGACTGACCAGCAGAAACCAGCCACATCCTCGTGACAATCTAAATCGCAGGCGATGGATGGAAAACGGAGCCTCGTTGCAGTGGTTCCTTGGGTTGGGAATGAGGGTCAAATTGGTTTATACTGGAACTAAAAAGCATCTAATCCAGAGGGAGCGATCGCACCCCAAACCCGCCCCTCCCTCTCCCCGCCCCCACAGTAGCTAACCCATCGGCGGAATCCTCAACCCTTTCAACCCTTGTCCTTTCTCCTCCTCACTCAATCCCTTTCCCTGCACCAACACGCCAAACCCGCCCAATCCGCGAGGGTCGATCGCCTCGTGCAAAACCTCCCGTCGTTGCAGCGCCGTAGCAATATCCATTCCCTCACGGGTAGAGAGGGCCGCAATCCGATCGCCCCATCCCAGGGCCATCAAAAACATTGCCTGCTGGGTAAACCCCAACCTTTCCAACCCGCAGGACTCGCCCCAGCGTTCCAACGCCGTAAAATCGACGTGAGCGGTGATATCCTGTTGTCCTACCCACACATAGGGATTATTGTGATGGCGATGTTGGCGGTAACATTGTAGAGTGCCTTGATATCTTTGCGGGGAATAATAGCGATGTGCCGGATAGCCATAATCGATGGTTAACACATAGCCGCGCTGCAGCTTGTTCGCCACCTCACTCATCCAATCCAGGGCCGCCAGATTCACCTCAGTGCGATATCCCTCCGGATAAGCCGGCGAAGTGATATCAATTCCCACCAACTCAAAATACTCCTGGAGTCGGGGAGTAGACAGCTCTCCCGTCACCTCCCCAAACAAATCATTTCCCTCAGCAGGCGATGAGTCATCAGGGGGTGCGATCGCGTAAATCTCGCGCAACTCTCCGTCGGCGATCGCGATTTGATGCACCGGAAACGCATCCACTAACTCATTTGAAAATACACAACCGACGAGCGCATCTGCGCCTATCTCCTCCCAACTACACCAGCGCAAATTCGCGCCACCCCTTGACAGCGGCGCAAATCTCTGCTGTTGTAACTCTCGCATCGCCCGAGACTTCTCGACAATCACATATTCCAACGCCGCAAAACAATCCCGGTGGTAGCGGTGCAGGTATTTAATCGCATCACCCGCCACCAATCCTTGACCCGCCCCCATTTCCACCACCTGAAACGGCACTGGACGACCCAGAATTTCCCACATTTCCGAGAACTGCACCGCCAACATCTCCCCGAAATCCGCACCTAAGTGAGGCGACGTGATAAAATCCCCCTCTCCCCCAATCTTGCCCACATGAGCGGCATAATAGCCGGACTCGGGGTGATAAAGCACCAAATCCATATACTCCGCAAAGGTAATGCGACCCTCGGGACTTTCGGCGATGCGATCTCGAATGCGATCGCATAAAACCGGATTAAATTCCATCGCTCATTTCCACACTTAACACAGATGCAAACCACTTCTTTCCCGGAACCCATTCCCAGGGTTTTCCTGGGAATGAGAAACATGCGGCTAAAGCGTCGATTCAACCTCTCGGTTACAAACCGGATTGATTCACAAACCGTAGAGACGCGATAAATCGCGTCTCTACAGCCGGCAAAAATGAAAATCACCAACCCGGTTTCCGGTTTGGGTTCTCTCAAACCACACCGACGCCCTAGCGGTCAACCGAACCCATAATCACATCGATACTGCCGAGAATTGCCACAATATCTGCCACCTTATTTCCGCGCAGCAGATGCGGTAAAACCTGCAAATTAGTAAAATCAGCAGCCCGAATTTTCCACCGCCAAGGGAACACATTATCCTTCCCAATCAGATAGATTCCCAATTCACCTTTTCCACTTTCCACGCGGACATAATGTTCGCCTTCAGGAATTTTAAAAGTAGGCGGAATCTTCTTGGCGATGAACTGATAGTCGAAATCATTCCATTGCGACTTGGGGCCTTCCATCATGCGTTTCGCTTCCAAATTTTCGTAAGGGCCGCCCGGAAGACCTTTAAGTGCCTGACGAAGGATTTTCAGAGACTCGCGCATTTCGAGAATTCGCACCATATAGCGAGCCAAACAATCCCCTTCAGTAGCCCACTGGACTTCCCAGTCGAAGTCATCGTAGCACTCGTAGTGGTCAACCTTTCGCAAATCCCACTTCACCCCAGAGGCGCGCAGCATCGGACCGGAGAGACCCCAGTTAATCGCCTCCTCGCGAGAGATGGTACCGAGATTGGTAATCCGGCGGCGGAAAATCGGGTTATTGGTAATCAAGCGCTCGTACTCGTCGATTTTGGGAGCGAAATAATCGCAAAAATCGAAGCACTTATCCACCCAACCGTAGGGCAAATCAGCAACCACCCCGCCAATGCGGAAATAGTTATTATTGATCAAGCGCTGACCGCTGGCGGCTTCCCAGAGGTCGTAAATCATTTCCCGCTCGCGGAAAATGTAGAAGAACGGCGTTTGAGCGCCCACATCTGCCAAGAAAGGACCAAGCCAGAGCAAGTGGTTGGCGATCCGGTTGAGTTCGAGCATAATCACCCGGATGTAGCTAGCGCGGCGGGGGACTTCGATGCCGGCGAGTTGTTCGGGTGCGTTAACCGTAATCGCTTCGTTAAACATCCCCTCCGCGTAATCCCAACGGCTGACATAGGGGACGAACATGATGTTGGTGCGGTTTTCGGCAATTTTTTCCATGCCTCGGTGTAGGTAGCCTAACACTGGCTCGCAATCCACCACATCCTCACCGTCGAGGGTGACGATTAACCGCAGAACCCCGTGCATGGAGGGGTGATGCGGACCCATGTTGATAATCATGGGTTCGGTTCTGGTTTCGATTCGGCTTGCTGGTGACATAGATGAGGGTTCTCCCGTTGAGATCGATTTGAGGTGCCGTACCGGCGCGAGGTTAGAGTTAGGAAAGGTCGATCGCCTTGTCAGTGGTTCCAGAAGGACTGTGACGTACTCCCGACGCCGACCGCTTAGGCGGTACGGCGCGGGCTTCTGCGCCCAGACCTTTGAGATCTGGGTT